>CADCQD010000257.1 GCA_902803485.1 uncultured Eubacteriales bacterium
GCCTTCAGAAGATCCTTTATACCAAGGCATTTTCCGGAGGCATAGCCATAGAAGACCGAAGTATTGATCATGGTGGCGTCCCCTTTGCCGGTACGCTTCCGTACGACAGCCGGCATACCGTCCGGGAAGACTGCCATGACGTCCGCGCCTCGTATCTGCATCTCATCCCGGCCCATAAAACCGTCAATGCGCCTGCCGTTCGGAAGGCAGATGGACGGATCCGCATTGTCTGTATCGAAAAACTCCTGTCCGGTCAGATCATTCAGCGGGCCGCCGGGTAGCATCTGATGCATCAGCGATGTCTCATCCATGATCCCGAATTTTCCGTCGATCAGCAGATGGCCGCCTTTTTCCACATAACGGCGCAGTGCCGCCGCGTCTCTTTCAGTGATGACAATGTCCTGCGTCAGGATAACCAGCGGATAGCCCTCCAGCTCCTGTATCCGGATAATGTCCGCCCGCATATTGTTGTCGAAGCAGGCCTTGTACGCTCCGTAGATGGACTTCAGATAAATGTCCTGTTCCACCGGATAGGCGTCTGTGAGCCTGCGCTGGAAATCCTCTGAAAGAGGATCATAAAGAATACCGATGCCGCTCCGAAGCGGCTCGACCGCTCCGTACCGGGAGAATAACTCGGCAAGTTCACCGGCAAGTTCCAGACGCTCCGTCGGGATCCCCCGGTAATTCACCAGCCCTCTTCCGAGGGTCTGAAGGCCTTTGTCAAAAGGCCGCCACATCCAGTAGATCAGCGCCTTTGCACCGGCTGCGTAAGCCTCCATGCACCACTGTTTCAGTTCATACTTTTCCACACAGGTCGTGGGATTGAACAACGCCTGTACGTGGGTCTGCATTTCGGAAATGAAGAACCCCTCCCTGTGGGAAGCATCGTAAAAACCGTCAAACACTTCCCAGCGAAGCGCGTCCTCCATACAGCCGTTCACCTGTTTCGGATAGAAGGACATGCCAAGCTCATCCACCACGGCTTTTAATCCATAATCATCCTGAGGCCGGCCGTAATCGCCGCGGATCGTTACCTGGGAGTGGATATTATCCGCGATCAGAAGATGCTCCGGATCCGCCTCCCGCACCGCGTCGCACCAGTCGTGAAGGAAACGCGCAATGGCCTCTTTCCGGAAAATACAGTAATCCGCCTGGGGCATAATGCTCATCCATTTCCAGTCTTCATACTCGATCTGCGAAAAACTGCTGTACGTCCGCTCCCAGACCTCATTCAGCCGGTCAATGGTTCCATACTTTTCCTGAAGCCAGTGTTGAAATTCCTGCATGGTCCAGGGATCGAATGACCGGTACATGGTCTCATTGAACACGTCATAGCCCATCAGCGCCGGGAAATCCTTATACGCTTCCGCGGCATTTTTAAAGTGTTTCGTGATGATCTCCCGGACCTCGGGATGGAAATAATTCACAAAGCCGAAGGAGCTCTGACCCCGCTCTCTTCCGCCATCCAGTTTGTACGTCTGGTATTCCGGCTTCATAAGAAAATCCGGCAGGTACTCCATGGCCGTCAGCTGCCCCGCCAGCTCCATGATCACGGAAAGCCCCAGTTCTTCTGCCGTCCGCAGGATAAACTTTCCCGTGCGGAAAGGGTACTCTTCCGTCTTTTCTTCCCACCAGAAGGCCGCCGGCCAGATCACCACCGTATTCAGGCCGCTGTCCCGCATCAGCGCCAGATGCCTTCTGAGATCCGCCTCCGTATCATAACGCGTTACTTTTAATACGCTTCCTACCGGGAATCCTTTCATAGCCACCTCCGTGATCCTGCGCCTGATATTGCCTGCCAGGAGCAATCTTTATACGTCCTGTTTTCATTATACACCTTATCCTCTTCTGTCAAGACTGTTTTTGCGCTGTTTCCTGTTCCAGATGATCTCATCTTCGTTCATTTTGTACAAATATTTGTCTGTAATTTTATTGAATTTTACTTGCCTATCCTCTATAACATAGTTATTATGGTATATAGCAATCACTGGAAAGGAAGCACTTCTTTATGGAAATGATGAAATGGGCCGCCAAATGGATGGGACGGCACAGATGGAAGCTCATCGTATCGATCATCCTGAATATTTTCGGTGTGGTGCTGATGACCTACGAGCCTTATATTTTTAAGGACATCGTGGACGACGCGCTCATGCCGATGCACTTCGAGTTGCTGGTCCCCATGCTGATCAAGGCACTGATCATCGGAGTCTCATTTGTGACCATCCGGTATTTTGTCAATGTACTGGCGGAGCAGGCGTCGCAGGAAGCGGTACGGAATATCAAAAGCGCCCTCTTCCACAAGCTGATGGGGCAGACTTCGGAGTTTTACCGCCAGAATAAAGGCGGCGACCTGATCAACAAGTGCTCCGGCGACGTGGAAATGATCGCGCATTTCCTGAACTGGATCCTGCCGCATTCCATTGAATGTATATTTATGCTGGTGGCCGCGCTGGCCATCTTCATGAGCATCAACTGGATGTATACGCTGATCCTGCTCGCGGTCACGCCTTTTACCGCGATCGTCGCGAGAAAACTCTCGAAAACGGTCCGGCCGGCTTTCCGCGCCGCCCGTGAGCAGCTCTCCGAGCTGAATACGGTGGTACAGGAAAACATCGGCGGCAACCGGGTCGTGAAAGCTTTTGTCCGTGAAGATTACGAAATGGACAAATTCCAGGTGGAGAACCAGAAATACAAGGATCTGAATATCAAGGCCGTCTTCCTCTGGCTGAAATACGGTCCCATCATTGAATCCATCAGTTCCCTGCTGACGGTCATCAATCTGACCGTAGGCGGCATTCTGGTATGCTCCGGATCCATCACCCTGGGCGAACTGACCCTGTTCCTGAGCCTGGCCTGGGCCCTGAATGAGCCCATGAACATGGCCGGCATGATCGTGAACAACACCCAGCGTTTCTACGCTTCCGTGGAAAAGGTCCGGGATCTTTATTATTCCAATATTGCCATCAAAAATCCGGAGCAGGACAAGTCTCCGGAAACAGTCAAAGGCGAGATCGAATTCCGGGACGTGTCTCTCAGATACGGCAGCACCAATGTACTGGACCATGTCGACCTGCATATTAAACCCGGTGAAACCGTGGGGATCATGGGACCCACAGGCTCCGGCAAGACCACGCTCATCAACCTGATCTCCCGGTTTACGGACGTGTCCGAAGGCCAGGTGCTGGTGGACGGCGTGGACGTCCGGGATTACAACCTGCAGAAGCTCCGCGGGAGCATCGGCATGACCATGCAGGACGTCTTCCTGTTCTCCGACACCCTGGAGTCCAATATCGCCTACGGCGTGCCTGACGCGCCGATGGAGGTGATCGAGCGGGCAGCTAAGGCTGCGGACGTCAGCAGCTTCGTAAAAGACATGGCGGAGGGCTACGATACGATCATCGGCGAGCGGGGCACCGGCCTTTCCGGCGGACAGAAGCAGAGGATCTCCCTGGCCCGCGCACTTGCGGTGGATAACCCCATCCTGATCCTGGACGACACCACCTCCGCCGTAGATATGGAAACGGAACAGTATATTCAGGAACAGCTCAGAAACCTTCCCACGAAAGCGACCACCATCATCATCGCCCAGCGTGTCTCCTCCGTGATGCACGCGGACAAGATCGTGATCCTGGAAAACGGAAAGATCGCGGAAGAAGGCACCCATCGCGAGCTGATGCAGAATCCGAAGGGATATTACTACAAAACCTGCGTACTTCAGCATGGCGGTCTTACGGAAGGAGGTGAAGCATAATGGCACGGAATAAATTCAATATTGACGAGGAGCTCGACGTCCCATTTAACTGGCAGCAATTTAAGAGAAGCCTGGTCTATATCAAAAAGTATAAAAAGAATATTACGCTGATGTTCACCTTCAGTGTCCTGGCCAGCCTCCTGGGACTGGTCACGCCGAAGATCCAGGCCTACGTCATCGATGAACTGATCCCCGGCAACCTGAAGGGACTGATCATCGTGCTTGGCGTCAGTTATTTCGCGGTCAGCGTGGCCATTGTCTTCATTAACCGGGCAAGAGCCAAGATCAGCGCGCGCACCGGCCAGTCCATCATCACGGATATGCGTACAGACGTGTTCTCGCATCTCCAGAAGCTGAGCTTTGACTATTATGATTCCCGGCCCCACGGAAAGATCCTGACCCGTGTCATCAATTACGTCAATAACGTGGCGGATTTCCTGACAAACGGCATGGTCAACGCCGTGCTTCAGATCATCAACCTGCTGCTGATCCTGGGCTTCATGCTCTCGATCTCCGTGAAAATGACCCTGGTCGTCCTGGGCGGCCTGCCTTTCTTCTACCTGTATGTACGGATCACGAAGCCGCGCCAGCGCCGCTTCCGCCAGCTCAGGGCGAATAAACAGTCCAATACCACGGCTTACCTCGCGGAAAACATCAACGGCGAAAAAGTTACGCAGGCATTCGTCCGTGAGGACATGAACGAAGGCATCTTTAACGGGCTCCTGGAGGAAACCAAACATTACTCCCTGCGGGCAGCGTATCTTGCCCACGGCATGTGGCCCATCTCCACGATCCTCTCCAGGCTCGTACGAATGGCCATTTACATTGCCGCCATCTATCTGTTCCGGGATGAATTCATCCTGGGCGGCGTGGTGCAGATCGGCGCCATCACCGCCATGGTCGCCTACTCCAACCGTTTCTGGGGACCGATCCAGCAGCTGGGCAATATCTACAACCAGCTTCTGGACACCGCCGCATACCTGGAGCGTATTTTCCAGGTACTGGACGAGCCGGTGACCGTGGACGACGCGGAAGACGCGTATCCCCTGCCGGAAATCAAGGGAGCCGTTACATTTGATGACGTGTATTTCGAATATGAGAAAGGTACGCCGGTACTGAAGAATGTGAGCTTCACGGTGAAACCCGGAGAATCCATCGCCCTCGTCGGGCCCACCGGCGCCGGCAAGTCCACCATCGTGAACCTGCTTTCCCGGTTCTACAATGTAACCGAAGGCCGGATCCTGATCGATGAGCACGATCTGTCCAAGGTGACCATCCAGTCCCTCAGGCGGCAGATGGGCGTCATGCTGCAGGATACTTTCATCTTCTCCGGCACCATCATGGACAATATCCGCTACGGCCGCC
>CADCQD010000258.1 GCA_902803485.1 uncultured Eubacteriales bacterium
CTGAATGGATCCGTCTTCATTGAAACTGATCTTCTCAAAACAGCCCTGGCGGCTGTAATTCGTCCCGTTCGTATGCCGGTGGTAGAAAATATACCAGTCGCCGTTGATGCACTCCATGGAACCGTGGTTGTTCGCGGTATAGAACATGCACTGCTCCGCAGGTTTATAGGAGGAAATGCCCAGATCTCCGGCACTGATGATGCATCCGCCGTATGTGAATCCGCCTCTCGGATCATCACTCGTGGCGTAGCACAGCTCATGGAAGAGCTGGGAAGAATAAATAAAGTAATACTTCCCGTCCCGCTTCCGGATGGAAGGCGCTTCAAAAAACGCGTGGCCTTCAAAACCGGTGCCTTCACTGTACTCCTGCCCCGGAGCCACAAATACCGGGTCTTCCGTGACCGTCAGCATGTCCGGACCAAGCACCGTACACATTGCCCCGTGCCTGGACTTATCGCCGGCGCCGCAGAAACCTGTATACAGGTACGTCCGGTCGCCTTCCCTGAGTACGCCCGGGTCAAACTGCGGTTCATCACCCTCACGTTCTCCCAGCCGCGTGCCGTCCGCGTAATGCACATAGCCATAGAATTCATACTGTCCCGCCGGCGTATCGCAGACCGCGGCGGACACAAAACCCACGTCAGACAGCACATAATACAGGTAATACCGTCCGTCCGGCCCCACCGCCACGTCCGGCGCGTACAGATTGCCCTGGAGATCCCCGTTGTCCGGGTCCTGGTCCTTCCGGTAGATCACGCCCTCGTACCGCCAGTCTCCCAGGTCGCTGACAGGGGCGGACCAGCATACATAATCGCCCATACAGTACACGTCGCCGTTGAATTTGTCATGGGATCCGTACACATACACCCGGTCTCCGAAGACGTAGGGCTCCCCGTCCGGAACATACTCCCAGGACGGAAGATAGGGATTCACATGCTGCTTCAGGTTCTCTTTGATACTCTCCAGATATGCTTTCATTTTTCCCTCCGATCTCGTATGGTTTTTCATATCTCCGGTACACGGTCCGTCAGTATATGCGGGAAAGGTCCGGATACTCAAATATACCCACCGACACTTTCTTCCCGTTCATGGAATCCACCGCGTGGAACGCGATCCATTCCTTCCCGTTTTCATCCGTGAAATAAGAATTGTGTCCCGGGCCGAAGACGCCGGGCCAGGTCGTGAAATTGCAGACCGGCGTATTCCGCTTTTTCCAGGAAGCCGGGTCCAGAAGGTCGGACCCTTCCTTCGCGGAAAGGACGTTGATGATATAAAGATATCCCCTGGCATCCCCGCCGCTGTAATTCACATGGATCATACCGTCTTTCTTATACACGTACGGTCCTTCGTTATTGATGGTCCCTCTGGCGTTTTCATATCCGTAAAGCGGCCTGGAAATGAGTACCGGATCCGAAATGAGCTGCCAGGGTTTTTCCTTTGCGGTCTCTGCGATCAGCAGCATGGACCCGCTGTCCTCCGGCCCGCCCAGGCCTTTTGACCCGGCGATGCCCTTCCGATAGGACCAGATCACGTAGGATCTTCCGCGATCCTCCAGATATGTCATATCCAGGGAGATCCCGATACGGTCGTCCACCGGTCCTTCACTCACCAGGACCGGATGATCTTTAAGGACGGCGGACCCGGACTCCTGCGCTTTCGCCATCCGGTATTCCGGGATGGTGAGGACGCTGCCGTCTTTTCTCCTGACCGGAACCGGCGCTTCGTATGCCTCCGGATCCGTCAGTTTTCCCCCGGGTCTCAGTTTCATCATATGGCAGCAGGGACCGAACTCCTCACCGCTTACCGCGAAGAAGATCCAGATCTCCCCGTGGATCTCATGGATCTCCGGTGCCCAGAAGGTCTGTATCAGTCCTTTCTTTTCATCCGGAGCCAGGATCAGGTGCATGGGCGTCTCATCCTTAAGAAGGTCCGGCACGTTCTCTGCCTCCCGGATATAGATGCCGATATCATTTTTGTTGTCATTCGTGAAAATGAAGTACCATTTTCCGTCATGCCGGAAGAATACCGGATCCGCGAGGCCGGCTGCCTTAGGAAAATCTGTCATCGGCTTTCCCGGTTCCGCGTTCCAGAAGCGGAGGACTTGTGCCGCTTCCTCATCAGTCAGTTCCGCCGGATGGAGCGCTGCGTCCATACGCGCCTCATCCGAAGGCCCGGCTTCTTCAAACCGCGTCAGGTCATCAGAAGTCCAGTACAGCACTTTCTTTTCCGATTCCTCCGTTCCGTCCTCCTCAGTGCGGACCGCCCGGATCAGAAAGCCGCCATCCGCCCGCCGGAAGATCTCCGGGTCTCTCAGTGCCTTCGGGACGATGGTCCCTTCCGGACTGATCCCGCCTCTTGCGAAGAGCATGCCGTATCCCCGGTTCAGTTCCGTCCGCGTACCTTCTCCTTTTGAAAGCGCGAAATGAATGCTTCGCGCCAGCCCGTCCGGATAAAACTCCGGATCGGCCTTCTTCGTACAGACCTGTATCTGATAAGCCATCGAGGCCTCCTTTTTCAATTCCGTGAAATACACGGCGCCTGCTATTTCAGTACCGGCTTCCAGTCATCCGCAGCGTCCAGAAACAGTTCCGCGAACTCCCCGTCCGCCATGATCCGCATCAGGCCGTCCATATGCCAGATTCAGCCGGACTGCAGAACATCCTTCTCTTCCATCCAGAACACACGTCCTTCATCAGAAGACGCAAGCTCGCCGGTAAATTTGTCCGCCGTAAACAGAAATACCACATATCTGGATCCGTCTTCATTGATCCAGTCCTTGACGCCGCACAGCTTTGGGTTTTCGATCGTCAGGCCGGTTTCCTCCCTGATCTCCCGGATCACCGAATCCACGACCGGCTCATGCTCCTCGATATGGCCGCCGGGGAAAATGATGCCGTCCGCCCACTGGCTGACCTTCTCCTCTACCAGCACCTTCGTTCCATTCCGAACCATGCACATATTGGTAAGTATCACCTGCTCTGTCCGTTCCATTTTTCTTCCTCTTGCTTTTACTGAAGATGATCCTTATTCATCAATTTCAAAGGGAACAGGACCGTTCGCTTTTATCAAAAAACATGTCCCCGCAGATCTTTTTCCCGGTTTCTGTCCGGAAGATCCGCTCCATGGTGGTCCTGACTGTTTCCAGAGTCTCCCGTCCCTCATACAGATTCACCAGGAAATCTGCTTCGATCAGGATCTGGAGATCCATCCCCCGGATATCCGTATAGGTGTGATGATGCGCGATCAGATATTTAACGCGTTCGGTCACTTCCGCCGGGAATCCCAGCCGTCCCAGCAGTTCATCCGCAATGGCCGGGCCCTCCAGTTCCTGAAGTTTCCCTTCTCCGCTGCCGTACTTTTCGCGGCAGTAGCGGATCGCGATATCATGGGTATAGGCTGCCGCTTCCAGTATAAAAAGCAGGTCCTCAGTAAGCCCCTCCAGCCGGCCGATCAGCGCGGCATACGCGTGCACCTTGCAGAAGTGCTGGATCAGGCCCGGGTCTCCCCGGTCCAGACGGAGCATTTCCATATGTAACTGGTCCAGTAAAGCTCTGTTCATATTATACCTCCATGCGTTCATTCACACGCCGCCGGACCGTGCCGGATGGCGGACAGTATGAGATCACCGGCACCACCATTTTCGGGCAGCCCGCGCCGAAAGCCAACGCAAAACTGGCATTCATCGACCTGGTGCCCGGCGTGCAGCTGGAACTGATCGAGCCCAATGAGGAGCCCTCTGTCTGGCGCGATGCCATGGAGAAATACGGCGAGGGCATCCACCATATCGCGTTCTCCTGTGAGAATTCCGACGATGTGGCGCAGCTCCTGGTGAAGGAGTTCGGCGGAACCATTGAACAGCAGGGAAAATACGGCGACGGATCCGGCCAGTATATTTATATCGACTGCTTCGACCAGCTGAAATGCAGGATCGAACTGCTGGAAAGCTTCAAATGACCGGAAAAGCTCAGGATATCAGCGGAGAAGAGGCCCTCAGGCCTCTTCTTCTTTTTTCCTGTAAAAGTCCCTTAACACGCTCCAGGCCATCTTTTTATGTTTCCGGTCCGGAGTCAGAAGTCCCTTCCTGTTATAATACTGCTGGATCACGCTGGTGCGCCGCGGGCACCGGAAGTCGTACAGGATCCAGGGGCACATGCCCTTCACATACGCGATCTTCCCGATCTCCGCCACCTGCCTGCGGTAGATATAGGCCTGGCACTCTTCTGTACCCTTGTCCGTTTCCGATCCATGATGGCCGTACAAAGCGTCCGCGCCGAATTCCGTGATCACGACCGGCTTGTCCGGATCGCTGTTTTTAAAGAGCTGCGGCAGAAGTTCAAAGTCCGGTGTGTACCAGCCGAAATACTCGTTCAGGCCGATCACGTCCAGATGCGCCGCAAGCCGGTCCCTGATGGCATTTTCTTCCACGGAGACCAGGCATGCCGCAGATACCAATCTTGTCTTGTCCTCTTTATGCGCCGCTGCCGCGAGCTTTGACATAAACCGGAGCCGCTCATCCGAATCCGCGTTCTCATTGCCTACGGACCAGATGATCACGGAAGCACGGTTCATATCGCGCCGGATCAGTTCCAGAAGCTGGTTCTCCGCGTCCTGGTAGGTTTTTGCCCGCGCGAAACGGATGGCCCAGTACACCGGCACCTCTTCCCACAGCAGCATGCCCATCCGGTCCGCCAGCTTCGCCATCTGCTCATGATGGGGGTAATGCGCCAGCCGCATGAAATTGCAGCCCAGTTCCTTCGCGTCCGTGAGGATCTTCACGCACTCTTCTTCCGTCAATGCTTTTCCGTTTTCGATACTGTCTTCGTGGCAGCTGACGCCCCGGAGGAAGATCTTCTTTCCGTTCAGCAGGATCTCCCGGCCTTCGGTGCGGACCTCACGGAAACCCACCGTATCCGACACCCGGTCTTCCCCCGCGGTTACGGAAACTTCATACAGCTTCGGGGATTCCGGGCTCCAGAGTTCAGGCGCGCATTTCACAGTCACGCTGCCCTTTCCGTTTTTGACCGCGATGGTCTGACGGATGCCAAGTTCCGGGATCTCAAATTCTGCCGCCGAAGCCTCCGGGGCGGTTTCCGCAGAGGGCCCTCCTCCCAGAGACACCTCTGCCCGGATCTTGTTCAGCTTTCCGTCCGGCACCAGCCAGACCCGGAAATCTTTGATATATACCTGCGGCACCCGGTACAGCTCAATGTCCCGGTACACGCCGCCGTAATTGAACCAGTCGCAGTTCTCCGTAGGCACCTGTTCCGGGCGCCTCGCGGCGTCACAGGCTAAAAGGATCCGGTTCTCCTTCTGAAGAAGATCTGTGACGTCAAAGAACATGGGCGTAGATCCGCCCCGGTGCATCCCCACATACTGTTTGTTGAGGAAGACCCGGAGCACGTGATTCGCCGCGCCGATCCGCAGCCAGACCCGTTCATTTCCCCGGGGGATAAACCCGAATCTCCTGGTAAATACCATCGTGCTTTCATACAGGAACAGCTGCTCCGACTGTACGTTCCAGGAACAGGGGAGCTGCATCACCGGCCACTCGTCGAAGGAAAAGTCCACAGGAAGGGAAAATCCTTCCCTGCTCTCGTACCGTTCCTCAAACCAGTGCTGCCGGATGCAGGTCTCATACTGGTCAACAGCATAATGCCAGAGGCCGTTCAGGGATTCCTTTTCCCTTCCTCCCGTAAAGACCATATCTCCGGCCAGCGCGTCCCGGCCTTCATATTCTCCCAGATAATCTTCCAGATTGATATCCGATACATTTTTCTGTACGTATTTTTTCATTTTTGATTCCTCCGGATCCCGGATGGAAGGATCAGATCCTTCACCGCATGATTACGAATAGAATACCCGGGCCGCGCGGACCATATACGCGGAATCCCGGATGCCGCCCACCTCTGATACACTGTGCATCGCGAGCTGCGCCAGACCGATGTCCACGGACCTCGCCGCCACCTGGGACGTGGAAATATTCCCGAGGGTGGAGCCGCCGGGGATATCCGACCGGTTCGCGTAGGTCTGTACCGGCACGTCCGCTTTCCTGCAAAGATCCCGGAAAAACGCCGCGGACACCGCGTCCGTGCAGTACTTCTGATTCCCGGCGAATTTCAGCACCGGGCCGCCGTTCAGCACCGGCCGGTTCTTCGGATCCGCTTTGTCGGGATTATTTGGATGCACCGCGTGGCCGTTGTCTGCGGAAAGCAGCCAGGAATCCGCCACATTCATGAGGAAATATTCTTCCGTGCCGCCCAGCGCCCGGTTCATCCGCGTCAGAACGTCATAGAGGAAGGTTGATGCGGCGCCCTGCCGCGTTCCGGAGCCCACCTCTTCATTATCAAATACCGCATGGACAGCGATGTGGTCTTCTTTCTTTCCGTTCAGGAATCCCTGAAGCGTGGTCCATGCGCACTGTAGATCATCCAGTTTCGGAGAACTGATGAACTCCCGGTCCGCTCCGAAAACAGAGCCCCGGACATGGGGATACAGAGTCAGATCCCAGGCCAGGATACTGTCCGCGGGTATTCCCGCGTCCTCTGAGACCAGCTGCCGGAACTTCCCGGCGGAGGCGGCCTCTCCGAACAGCGGCAGAAGGTCCTTCTGCACATTCATCTTCTTCCCGTCATTGACGCTCCGGTCCATATGGATCGCCAGGTTCGGGATCACCAGGAGGTCCCGGTCGATGTCGACGTTTTTCGTAAAAACGCGGCCATCGGAAGCATAAGCGACACGGCCGGCGACAGAAAGAGGCCGGTCGAACCAGGAATTCATCACCATGCCGCCGTAAGCTTCCACATTGAGCTGTACATATTTTCCGTCCGACAGGATCTCCGGATCCTCCTTGATCTTGAAGGTGGGAGAATCACTGTGGGAGGCAATGATGCGGTAGCCCCTCTCCGGCACCGCCGGTACATAGAAGCTGATGATGGCGGATCCGTTCCTGACCACATAATAGCCCCGGCCGCGGCTGATCTCCCAGGGCTCATTTTCATACAGCTCCGTATAACCCTGCGCCGCCAGGAGCCCGGCCATATTGGAAACCGCGTGGTAGGGGCTGGGGCTGTCCCAGATAAACTCCAGCAGCGCCTCCGAAGTGCTTTCAAACTCCTTTTTTGTCAGTTCAGCCATTTGTATCCTCCGCTTTCGTAATTACCATATCTTCCGCGCCGCGGGGCAATACATAATTATCCCCGGGCCGCAGCTTTCCCGGCCTCTTCAGGAAAAACAGCAGCCACCCGGCAGCAAGCAGCGGCACCGCCGCGATAACGTCCAGAATCGAATGCTGCTTCACAAACATCACGCTGAGGGTGATCAGCAGCGTGCTGACCGTGAAATAGATCCGCACCCACGGCTTTGACGTTCTCTTCGAATCGAATGCCATAAACAGAACGATCACCGCCGCCAGCACATGTTCGCTCGGGAAACAGTTCTCCCCGGAGTCGTGCGCGTAGATGAACCTCACCAGGCCCGCGATCACAGGAGACCCGGGGACCGGGTCCGGCCGCATATCTATGGTACTGGGGAAAAAGATGAAGATCAGCTTTGTGATCGTGAATATGAAGATAAAGGTGCACATCCCCCGGATAAACACCGGCGGATCATACAGCATCATATAAATGATCGTTCCCATGTAGAAGGGGAGCCAGTAAATATATACCAGAATAAACTCTCCGATGAAGGGGATCTGATCATCCAGCGCGCAGCGGATGACCGTCGCATTGTCAATAAAAACCTCGATGATAAAAAACATCGGGAAATCGAGCGCCCAGAACAGGAACAGAAGCGCGTACCGGTATTCGGGCTTTGTGATATCCTTCAGGCTTCTCATGTCCCTGAAAACAGTATTCTTAAATAACTTCATAGAAATATATCTTTACTCTCTTGTAAACTTTTCTTTATTGATCCAGAGCCCCAGCGCGGGATTCGGAATATAGTAGATCTCCTCACCGTTCACCAGGTTCATTCCCGGCATAAGTTCCGCCAGATGGTACTTCTCCGCGGTGCGCGTATAATCCGCGCTTTCAAAACCAACGTCCCGGATCTCCTCCTGGGTAATGTTTTTCACCGCGTAGCAGATACGGAACCTGCCGTCCGACGAACCGTGGATCAGGTGCGCCGCCGCGCCCATATTCGCGCGGAGATCCTCGTTTTCCGGCTGCCGGAAGGCCTCCAGTGTGGCGATCCTCCCGCGGTAGCCGTATTTGCGGATCAGGCCGTCAATGGTCAGATCTTCACCAAAGCGTTCTACCCCCGGCGCCAGAATGATCAGTTCGCCGCCGTCCGCCATCGCCATCCGGGTCCGGTACACCGCTTTATTTCCAAGCCAGGTCGTCCTGAATTCCGCCGGGTCCAGATACACGATGCATTTCTTTATGCCGTGCTCTACAAAATCGATGTTTTTCTCCTGCGCCAGCTTCACAGCCTCATTCAGACACTCCCGGCCCTCACTGATAAATAAGCCGTGGGTCCGGATCCTGCCCTCCGGCGCCGTGGTGACCGTCAGCATGAAAAGGATCGGACGGCCGGAAAGGAAATGCGCCAGCGCGTAATCAAAGATCTCGCGGACCGGCGTATGGTCCCGGCCCATCATGCGCTCCATGCCGTATACGGCGCCTGCCATATGGGATTTATTGATCATGTCCGATCCGCCCGCGCCCACAAAGATGTTCTTTGCGTGGTTCGACATGCCGATCACTTCATGGGGCACCACCTGTCCCGGTGAAACGATCAGATCATAGGAAGGATCCATGATCCGGCGGTTGACTTCTACACTTACAGGATCCGTCCACAGGCCCTCCGTCAGTCCTGAGATAAAGTCCCCCGGTACTTCGCCCAGCCGGACCACGTCCTTCCGCCAGTCATGGACCAGCATTTCCTCATAGGGAATATCCCCGAACATGGCCGCCCACTGTTCTTCAGATACCGGCGCATGGGTGCCCAGCGCCGGCATGACGTCCACTTCCGCGCCGCGTCTTCGGAATTCGTGCCACAGGAAATTCGTGATCATGCCTGCGTTCGAATGGTACCTGGTATAGTCCGGCGGAAGGATCAGGACCTTGTGAAGCGGCTTCTGTTTCTCCGCCTGATCCGCCGCCTCTGTCAGCGCCGCGCGGATCTCCTGATCCGTCAGCCCCTCCGGGTCCGCCGCCTTCAGAAAAATATTCATATCAGCCTCCGATATTTACTGCATCAGCAGCGCGCGGAATGATCCCGCGCGCTCCACCCATTAAGAGAGCCCTTCAGGTTACGCGTTATACGTCGATGACGCCGTGTCTCCGCCATGGCCCGTCCAGTTGGTATGGAAGAACTGTCCGCGGGGCCGGTCTGTACGTTCATACGTATGCGCGCCGAAGTAATCCCGCTGCGCCTGCAGCAGATTCGCCGGCAGCCGGTCCGTAGTATAGCCGTCAAAATAGCTGAGCGCCGCGGTCATGGCAGGAGCGGGGACGCCATAGGATACGGCGGCTGCCGCCACCTTTCTCCAGGCCGGCACCAGTTTTTTCACGGTCTCTTCAAAATACGGATCCAGCAGCAGATTCGCAAGCTCCGGATCCCGCGTATAAGCGTCCTTGATCTTTCCCAGGAAGACGGAACGGATGATGCAGCCGCCCCGCCACATCAGCGCGATGCCGCCGTAATTCAGATTCCATCCGTAGGTCTTCGCTGCCGTACGCATCAGGGTATATCCCTGGGCATAGGAAATGATCTTGGAAGCGTACAGTGCCTGCCGGATGGCTTCGATCATCTCGTCTTTATCTCCGTCAAACGCGGGCCGGACCCGGTCATAGACTGCGGCAGCCCGGACACGTTCTTCTTTCATGGCGCTCAGGCAGCGGGCAAAGACCGCCTCCCCGATGAGCGTCAGGGGCACGCCTTCATTCAGCGCGGAGATCCCGGTCCACTTACCGGTCCCCTTCTGTCCTGCCGTATCCAGGATCACGTCCACCGTGGCATTGCCCTCTTCGTCTTTATACCTCAGGATGTCCCTGGTGATCTGGATCAGGTAAGAGTCCAGTTCCGTCTGATTCCAGGCGTCAAACACATCGCCCATTTCCTCATTGGTCATCCCCAGAAGGTCATGCATCAGCTGATACGCTTCGCAGATCAGCTGCATATCGCCGTACTCGATGCCGTTGTGCACCATTTTTACGAAATGGCCGGCGCCGTTCTCTCCGACCCAGTCGCAGCAGGGGCTGCCGTCCTCCACATGTGCCGCGATGGTCTGGAAAATACGCTTCACATGGGGCCAGGCCGCCTGAGAACCGCCGGGCATCAGGCTCGGGCCCAGAAGCGCCCCTTCCTCGCCGCCGGAAACTCCGGTGCCGATGTACAGCTTGCCCGCTTCTTCCACCAGCCGGGTCCGCCGCATGGTGTCCTCATAATTGGAGTTTCCGCCGTCGATCAGAATGTCGCCGTCTGAGAGGAGCGGAAGCACCTGGCTGATCACGGAATCCACCGGCGCGCCGGCCCGGATCATCATAAAGACCTTCTTCGGAGATTCCAGATTCTCCACCAGTTCTTCATAGGAATGGCAGCCAATGAAATTTTTCCCCTTGCCGCGGCCGTTCACGAACCGGTCCACCCAGTCCACTTCATAGTTAAACACGGCGACAGTAAAGCCTTTGGACTCCATATTCATGGCGAGATTCTCGCCCATTACCGCAAGGCCGACGATGCCGATATCCGCTTTTTTCTTCATGTGCGATCCTCCAGAAATCATCTCTGTACGCGGGCGTTGCCTGCGTAAATATCCCACACCTGCTTTTCATCCGCAGGTTCCGCGTAGTCATTCAATGATGACACGGCCAGCACGCCGGTTGCCCAGCCGAAATGCAGGCAGCGCTCAAATTCCCAGCCCTGAAGGATCCCGTACAGAAGGCCGCCGGTAAAACCGTCGCCCCCGCCGATCCGGTCCAGGATCTGGATCTCTCTGGGCTCTTCCACGACCCATTCATCCCCGAAAAGCCCGATACAGCCCCAGAGGTGGGTATTCGCGGAGACGACCTCCCTCAGAGTGGTTGCAAACACCCGGGCATTCGGGTACTGCTCCCGGACCTTCAGGATCATCTGTTTGAAATTCTCAATTTTCGCCGCAAGGCCCTTTCCGCCTGCCTCCGGTCCGGTGAATCCGAGGCAAAGCTGGAAATCTTCCTCGTTGCCCACCAGGATATCCGCGCAGGACGCGATCTCGGAAAACGCCTGTCTGAGTTCCTCTTCCCGCCCCTTCCAGAAAGTGGCGCGGTAATTCAGGTCAAAGGATACCAGGCTGCCCGCTTCGCTCGCCTTCTTCGCCAGCGCGACACAGCACCGGGTAGTATCCTCGCTCATCGCCGCGATCAGGCCGGAAATATGAAGGATCTCCACACCCTCCTCATCAAAGATCCGGTCCAGATCGAAATCATCAGCGGAAAGCGTCCGGCCGACTTCGCCCGCCCGGTCATTCCAGACCCTGGGCGCCCGGCTTCCGAAACCGGAATCCGCGATATTGAACTGATGCCTGAAGCCCCAGGGGCCGCCCTGGGGAACGGTCTTTCCTTCGTAACGGATATTCCGTTTCCTGAGCTCGCCTTGAATGAACTGCGCCACCGGGCTGCCTTCCACAAACTTCGTCAGCGCGAGGCACTCCCGGCCGAGGGACGAAGTAATATTCAGCACATTGGTCTCCGCGCTGGTCGCCTGCATATAAAACATATTGCTGTTCTGCACCGCCATCCGGTCCGGCGGCGTGATCCTGACACCCATGCTGGTGGGGCAGGCAATGGCATACTTACAGTTTTCACGAAGTTTCATCTGTATTCCTCCTGTGATGATATTCCCGACGTCATTATTATCATAAATTATCTGTCTCAAGATCCAGCCATGCGCGCTCCCTGGGAGTCAGCGGCAGCTCCATGGCGCGGATATTCATTTCCAGCCGCTTTTCATGAGAGGTACTGACCACCGGGAAGACGTTCATGGGCGACCGGAAGACCCAGGCCAGCGCGATCTCCGCCACGGTCACGCCCTTTTCCTCTGCCAGCTGTTCACATCTTCCCAGCCGTTCAAAGTTTTCCTCACAGGCCAGGCCTTTCATACCAAAGGCATCCAGCACCTGATCCGCAGTGTCCAGGTCCGTGCTCCTGAGCCTTCCGGAAAACAGGCCGTGTCCCAGTGCGGAATGGGCGATCACCGGCATCCGGTTCTTCTCATACCAGTCCCGGTCCGCCTGATGTTCCGGGCCTGTAATGGTTTCACTGAGTCCTCCCCACATATCGTCCACCTGATGCGCCAGGCTGAAATTCGGGCTGGAAACCGTAAAGGGGATCAGGCCGCGGCTTTCAGCGTATTCATTTGCTTCTTCCAGCCGGGCCACCGTCCAGTTGGATCCTCCGAATGCCCCGATCTTTCCCTCCGCGTGGAGCCGGTTCAGAGTCTCCACCGCCATGGAGACCGGCGTCCCGGGGTCATCCCGGTGCAGGATATAAATATCGCAGTAATCCAGCCCGCTCCGGGTCCTGAACTGTTCAAAATCAGATAAAAGATCTTTCTCCGTCACGCGGCGGGTGCCGTCCGGCGCCGGATGGCAGCATTTGGAAAGAAGTACGACCTGATCCTGAAGACCCCGCTCACGGATCCATTTTCCCACGGAAACTTCAGAATGGCCGTAGACTGCCGCCGTATCAAAGAAATTCACGCCATGGCGGTACACCGTATCCAGCCATTCATTTACGTCTTCACCCAAAGCGAAAGGCCCGCCGGCGCAGCCGTACACCAGCCGGGACGCCTCTTTATTTGTGTAAGGGATCTTTATGTATTTCATATGACTGCCTTTCCTTAAATAGTAAAAAATATTATATCATATTATCCGTACCGTGGGTAGTCGTTCCCCTGCTTTTTTTGACCCCATAGAGCTGAAAAGCCGCCGGACCTTCTTCCGGCGGCGCAAAGGATCCGGACAGCGGGATCACCGTCCGGATATTCTGAATTTCGCGGCAAACCATGCCAGGATATCCCACAGGAAACGGTTATTGTCCCTGTGCTTTTCCCCGCAGTCGATGATTTCCGTATGCCGGAGCACCGCGTTCAGCAGTCTGCGTTTCCCGAACAGCTTCATCATTTTCAGGCAGGCCTGCTGGACCTTGAAGTGCAGATAGATCTCCACCGCCAGGGAATTGCGGGTGATCTCAAGTTCCCGGCCGAAATCCACGCGGTAAGCCGCGAGGATCCTTTCAGAAAGGATACCCGCGGCTTTCATTTTTTTCTTCAGCAGCCCTTTCAGCGGCTCTTCGCTGCGCACACGGACGATCCCGGGCTCCAGCGTATACTGGACTTCTTCAAATTCATATTTCCGTACATCAGCCATGATCGTGGTCCTTTCGCTGCTGTACCATTTATAACGTTTTCCTTTCCGGCTTGAACTGCCCCCGCCTGCGCTGCGCTTAAAGGAAGGGGGTTTTCTCCCGAACCATCTGATAAAATTACCTCTGATACTCGACCTTATCCGACTCTGTTTTTTCCACATGGGCGCAGTCATTGAACAGCCGGATCCTGGGATACACCACAGAACCCGGTTTGTCCGGGAATTCGACCACGATGATGGAAGTGAACCAGTACTCAAAATATGACGCGAAGTACGGGAACGGCAGGTTGATGATGTGCGAGATCGCGCATCCGCTGGAGCCGCCGTGGCTGAATACCGCAGGCGTCTCATCTGTCAGGAAATGGCAATAGTAGCGGGACCCGTCCCGTTCATATCCGTATTTCATCAGCAGTTCGTCAAAATTGCGGATGATCTCATCGTGATAATCCAGCATGCGGTTATTTTTGAAATACGGATGGCTGCGCCAGTTGTCATCCTTGAAATCCCAGTCGCCTTCTTCGATCAGCATGGAGCTGAGCGCCCAGGGATGTCCTCCCAGCGGCAGTTCGGATCCGTCCCGGCTGCCCCAGTTGATCTCATGCATATAATCCAGGGTCCGGATGGGCAGTCCCAGAACCTTCGCCGTGCATTCCGCCGTCTGCTGCGCCCGGCCCATCGGGGAAGCATAGATCTGCGTGATCCCCTCATGCTTCAGGCGCCTCGCGCATGCCTTCGCCTGCTCCAGTCCCCGGGGCGTCAGGCAGTCGTCTCTGTAATTCGGTTCACCGTGTCTTACGAAAATCAGTCTCATCCAGTCTCTCCTTTTCGGCAGATTCATATACTAGAAGCATACCAAAAATCCGCCAAAAAACAAGACTGAATTACGGCATCCGGTTGACGATTCCGGTAAACAGGACCGCCCCGGTGTAGCTGGTGATGGCAAAGAGGAACGGCCGGTCCAGGGTAAATTCCACTTCTCCGGAAGGCATCGCCGCGCCGCAGAGCATTTCCAGTGTGAACGCCGTGGCCGTGCAGCCCTCCTCATCGATAACACAGCGGGCGGCATGCTGTACTTTATTCAGATACACCGGATCCTTCTCCATGTCCAGATCGATCAGTCCGGTGAAGTCCGCGCTGTGAATATCAAAGGCCTTCTTCATGCCGAGATCCTTCAGCGCATCTCCCAGATCCGTATCTGAAGTGACGTCAAACTTCGGGACCGACAGCTTCAGCCCGGTAAAAGTCATATGCCCGTCGCGGTTTCCCGAAACCAGAAGATCCATGAGATCCTCTTCCTCCGCGATCTCCTCCGGCGTATATCCTTCATCCGGAAGGATCAGCCACATTCTGTCGCGGCCGGACATTTCAAGGGAGACCGCGCCGAAATGATCATAATAATAGTACTGATCATCCGTCATTTTATACATGAACTCCGCTTCCGTATCACCATCTGTCCCATGGAAAGTCATGGTCTTATTGTTGTCCTTGTTGAAGGGATACTGCCATTTCCCCCGGAAATAGACGGTACTTGCAATGGACAGGATCATCAGCGGATCCATCTGAACACCCTCGGCAGCCTCTTCCAGCAGGCCGCCGGTCTTCTCATTCAGCCAGTCCTGAAGAGCTTTATTATACGCCTCACTCTCCGGGTCACCGCAAAATACGTCCGCGTAATAGCTTTCCGCGATCCTCTGAAGCGCGTCCTCCTTCACCGGCAGTCCCTGGCGGAGCCACAAAGAAGCTGCCAGATCCGTCAGAAGTTCGCCATTGTCCACATAATTCGTCCTCCAGAGGCGTACCGCGGTGTCCCGTGCCGTCTCCATATCCTCCGCGCCGAGGACCTTAAGGATCTCATTCCGGGTCTCACCCTCCGCGGCTTCCGCCAGGATCGCCAGGGCGATATAAATATTCAGCGGCGAACATACCCGGTTTTCCCCGTCATTATTCAAAAGAAACGCGGACGCGGAACTGTAGAACGGCGCCAGCTGCTCCCGGAGCCCGTCTGTGAGACCGAACTGTTCTTTCTGGTACTCATTCCACGCCTTGCTGTCTTCTTCATAAGCCGCGTCATCAAATATACCCTTGTTGTTGAAATAGTCATCGCTGCTGACCTTTTTCACAGCTTCCGGATACTCCGCGGCCGCCAGTTTTTCCCAGGCGGCGTCTTCCTCATCTTCCGGCAGGGTCTGCGCCTTGTTTACGACCGCGCATCCCGGAAGAGATGCCAGAAGCAGGCAGCATGCCATGATGATCGTTATGATCCTTTTCCACATATGATCTTCTCCTTTCAGGATCCGGCGGGCGCGGTGAAAAGCGCTCCTGCCGCATCTCTGTCTTTTCTTTGATTCCTACACCTATAGAACGAAAAAGAGCCGCGTCCGTTACAAACAGTACATACCCGTTCCTGCATGTCACCATTTGTCATACGGACACCGCCCTTTTCGCATGGCAGCCCTCAGTTCCACAAAACAGCCGCAGCTTCTGCACATGCCGGAAACCAGCTCGCTGCAGGAGGTGCAGATCTGAAGCCGTTCTTCATACAGCGCTTCCTCTGCCCGCTCCTCTGCTGCCATCCGGTCAATATACGCCTGCAGCTGATCAAAGTACGCGTCCTTGTCCATGTCCCGTAAAAGACACCGGTAACAGGGCCGCAGCATCCGCGGATCCGCCATTCTCAGACCTCGCGCAGTTTTTTCGCGGTTTCTCTCGCGCGCTCCTCGTCTCTCGTGATCACGAGGATCGTATCATCACCGGCGATGGTTCCCAGTACGCCGTCAAACTTCATACCGTCCAGCGCCGCGCAGACTGCCTGAGCCATTCCTGTATATGTATGGATCACTACCTGGTTCAGCGCGGTGTCAATGTGCACGACGGCGCTGCGGAACAGCTGGAAGAAATGCGCAGTCGCCTGCTGGTTCTCCGTCTTTCCCGGAGCCTGATATGTATAGGATCCGTCCGGAAGCGCCGTCTTCACCAGATGCAGCTCCCGGATGTCGCGGGACAGCGTCGCCTGCGCGACATCAAAACCCGCATGCTTAAGCTCCGCTGCCAGATCCTTCTGCGTCGCAATGCTTTTTTCTGAGATCAGTCTCAGGATCACTTCTCTCCTGGTGGACTTATTCAGATCCTCTTTCATCTTTTTTCCGGCCACTTTTCTGGTCCTCCGTCTGATTCGCTTCAAGTATTCCGGTCATTCTGTACTGTGCCGTAAGGCGGCAGGAAATCGTCTTTCTTCCTGCCGCCTTGCCGCGTATGGGTACAGATCAGTAAAAATCCGGTCAAAACGTATTCCGTAAGGACCGCTCTTCCTGTGTGGAAAACCTGTCCATCCGAAACACCTTACTGTATAAGATTATACCTCATAAAAAACTTTTGTCAAGCATTGAACGACTTTTTATTCAAAGCTCTGAAATAATATTCATTATCTTTGTTTCAGTTACCGTTGCGGGACCTCCGGATGACCAGACAGATAGCCGCGCCAAGCATCAGCAGCGCGCCCGTCAGATACAGGCCGGCGCTGCCGGGGCCGCCGGTCGCAGGAAGCGCGATCCCGGAACTGTTCCATACCCGGATCTGCCAGGTATCATCTTCCTGTCCTTCCACCCAGTATGAGTCTCCCTTCCGGAAAACCTCGGAAGCCTGACCGCTCTGGATCGCCGATACCTCACTGGCCGAAACGGTAATTTTCACCGCGGCAGCGGCCAGTTCATATCCGGCAGGTGCCATAGTTTCCACCAGCCGGTAGTTTCCGATCGAGAGATCTCCCAGGTCCAGGATGCCGTTTTCTCCGACAGTACCCGTAAGAATCGGTTCTGCTCCGGGCACCGGTTTCTCCAGGGCCTCATCATAATCTGCTTCCTGATAAAGCGCAAAGGACGCGCCGGTAAGCGTCTGATGCCCCTCATTGGTTTTCCAGATCGAAACATTTTTCTTCCTGGAGTTCAGGATCGTCAGAACATACTGAATACTTTCCGCATCCTCCGGTACGGTTTCCGGTGCCAGTATTACGCCGTCCGGATGCGGACCCAGCATGATGCTGCCGGTATCCGTAATGATGATCCGGATATATGCCGGCAGAAGCTGATAACCATCCTGCGTTTCGAGTTCCCGAAGCTCATAGGTGCCGGGGCGCAGCGTCTCATTCACAAGCGGGATCACACCATCCTCATCTGTCACCAGTTCTTCATATCCCGGCATCGGGTTCAGGTCGATGGTGGTCACGCCATCGACTGTGACCTGCCTGTGAAGCGCGAATTTCACGCCTGCAAGGGGAAGATCCGTATCATCATCCATTTTTACCGCCCGGAAGGTATATGGCGCATTCTTTACGATCAGCGCCGCCAGTGCAGTCCCTTCGGCCTGCGTCAGAGAATAATAAGCCTCACTTACACCTGTAACTTCCACCACTCCGTTATTCAGCGTCAGCGTCATGGATGCCTGCAGCCCGTAATATCCCTGCGGAGCCCTGGTCTCAGTTAACGTATACGCTTTTCCGTTGCTGAGGAACGCGGTGGTGATGATGCCGTCCTCGTCAGACGTGAACGTCCCGATCAGGTTTCCGGTGCTGTCTTTTAATGTAAACTCGGCGCCTCCTACCGGTCTGCCATCCATATCCTGTTTTTTCAGAATAATGCCGGGGCGGTCGTTCCTGACCACGGCGGTGAGGACATTCGAATCCGGATCCTCTTCTCCCTGCTGATACAGCACCGTATATGAAAAGCCGGACGTTTCTGTCTCGCCCTTCTGCATTCCGGTCAGCGTCAGTTCATCACCGTCCGCAACCGGATGAATACTGTCATATCCGGTAACAAGACCATCAGCGTCTACCGTATAATTCCCGGTCAGCAGGACCTCCCGGATCACATAATCATGAAAAGTAGTATCCGCGACGGGCAGATGCTCGAAATACCAGTAAAGTGTCTGCGGATCTGCGTCATACGGCAGCTGCATGACGGTATTCGGATCATTGAC
>CADCQD010000259.1 GCA_902803485.1 uncultured Eubacteriales bacterium
CCGTGACAATATCCTCTACGGCCGTCTGGACGCAACGGAGGAGGAAGTGATCGAGGCCGCGAAACGCGCGAATATCCACGATTATATTATGAAGATGCCGAACGGCTATGATACGATCATCGGCGAGCGCGGAGTCCGGCTTTCCGGCGGACAGAAGCAGCGGCTTTCCATCGCCCGGGTATTCTTAAAGAATCCGGCCATTCTGATCCTGGATGAAGCAACTTCCGCGCTGGATAATACGACAGAAGTCATGATCCAGCAGGCACTGGACGAACTGTGCAAAGGCCGCACTACCATCGTGGTGGCGCACCGCCTCTCCACCATTAAAAACGCGGATGAGATCGCGGTGATCGCGGAGGGAGAGATCGTGGAGCAGGGCACGCACCAGGCGCTGATGGAGAAGAACGGCGTTTACGCGGAGCTGTATAATCTGCAGTTCAAACTGAACTGAAGATGCGTGCTTTGCGGTTGACAAACCAGCGGGTTTGATTTATCCTTTTACTGGATGATAGGATCGGAGAAAAGTTTTTCGCTCCGGGTTTACGATAGATTTTTTACAGGTTTTCGGACATGCATCTGGCATGCGGATTGGAGTTGAAATGGGTTTATTTGGCGGCGGAGCTGATATCGGCATAGATTTAGGTACAGCCAGCATTCTGGTATATATCAACGGCAAGGGCGTAGTGCTGAAAGAGCCCTCCGTAGTCGCATATGATACGAATACAAATGAGATCAAGGCCATCGGTGAAGAAGCGCGGCTCATGATCGGCCGTACTCCGGGGAATATCAAGGCGGTCCGGCCCCTGAGGCAGGGCGTGATCTCGGATTATACCATTACGGAGAAAATGATCCGTTATTTCATTCAGAAGGCTCTGGGCAAGCGCACATTCCGCCGGCCCAGGATCTCGGTCTGCGTTCCCAGCCATATTACGGAAGTGGAGCGGAAGGCTGTAGAGGACGCCACCATCAATGCGGGCGCCCGGGAGGTGTTCATCATTGAGGAACCGGTGGCGGCAGCCATCGGCGCGGGCATCGATATCAGCAAGCCCTGCGGAAATATGATCGTGGATATCGGCGGCGGCACCACAGATATCGCTGTGATCTCCCTGGGAGGCACCGTGGTCTCTGATTCCCTGAAGGTGGCGGGAGATGACTTTGACGAAGCCATCGTACGCTATATGAGAAGAAAGCATAACCTGCTGATCGGTGAACGGACGGCTGAGGAGATCAAGATCAAGATCGGTACCTGCTATAAGCGGGATGAAGAGCTGACGCTGGACGTGCGCGGCAGGAACCTGGTCACGGGTCTTCCGAAGACAGTTACGCTGACCTCGGATGAGACTCTGGAGGCGCTTTCTGAATCCGCGAATAAGATCGTGGATACGGTGCACTCCGTACTGGAAAAGACGCCTCCGGAACTGGCGGCGGATATTGCGGACCGCGGCATCGTAATGACCGGCGGCGGAGCGCTTCTTTATGGTATGGAAAAGCTCCTGGAGGAGCGGACCAGCATCCCCACCATGGTTGCGGAGGATCCCATGAACTGCGTAGCCATCGGTACCGGTAAATACATTGATTTTATCAATGAATACGACCTGGGCGCAGAGGAATAACAGAAGGGAAAGGAAAACGCGGTAAAACGCGTTTTCCGCTGAATCAGATAAGGATACGGGCGGATGTGGAGTTACACATTCGCCTGTGTCATATCTGCGGGTTTTGTACAGCCTTTTGTATTACGGAAAGAACCGGAATACCGGCGGAATGCGCCGGAGGCTGCCGGGAGGTGCCATGGAACAGCTGGAAGGCTATGTGGAAAGGATCACATATCGGAATCAGGAAAGCGGATATACCGTCATGACGCTGCATACCGAAGGGGACAGCGTCTGCGTGACCGGGAGCTTCGCGGAACTCAGTGAAGGGGAATTCGTCCGCGTCCGGGGAGAGATGATCGTGCATCCGGTGTACGGCGAGCAGATGAAGGCTGAAACACTGGAATTTACCGCCCCGGGGGACGTCACGCAGATCGAACGGTACCTGGGAAGCGGCGCCATCCGGGGCGTAGGCCCGAAACTGGCGAAACGGATCACGGATATGTTCGGAGAAGACACGCTGCGGATCCTGGAGGAGGAGCCGGAGCGGCTTTCGGAGGTAAAAGGGATCAGCGAACGTTCCGCAATGGAGATCGCGGAACAGGTCATCTCAAAGCGGGAAGCGCGGTCTGCGATGATGTTCCTTCAGGGATATCATATTTCCCCGAAGCTTTCCGCCAGGATCTATAAGGAATACGGGAACCGGGTGTATACCGTGCTGCGGGAGAACCCCTACAGGCTGGCGGAGGATATTGACGGCGTAGGCTTTAAGACCGCGGATGAGATCGCGATGAAAGCGGGGATCCGGCCGGATTCCGCCTTCCGGGTCCGCTGCGGCGTGGTCTACCTTCTCCGGCAGGCAGCAGGCTACGGCCATACCTTTTATCCCCGGGATGAACTGGTAAGGCTTTCGGAGGAGCTCCTTGGCGTAACGCTTTCGGATTTTGACAGCATCCTGCAGGATCTTCTCATGGAGCGCCGGATCGTGATCCGGAATACGGAACCGGGGAAGCCGGTCTATCTCGCGCAGTTTTACCGGATGGAGTCGGAGACTGCCCGGATGCTTGCGGATATGAATATCTGCGACCAGTCGATCCCGGAAGAAGAGATCCGCGGAAACATTGCAGGACTGGAAAAGGAAAGCAGCCTGACGCTGGCGCCGGATCAGCGGCGCGCCGTGGAGGAAGCGGTCAAAAACGGCATTACGATAATCACCGGCGGCCCGGGTACCGGAAAAACTACCATCATAAATATGATCATCCGGTATTTCATCCACGAGGGCCTGGATATTATGCTGGCGGCGCCCACGGGCCGCGCGGCGAAGCGCATGACCGAGGCCACCGGCTTTGAATCCCAGACCATCCACCGGCTGCTGGAGGTGAACGGAGACCCTTCGGAAAACGGCCGCTCGCATTTTGCCCGGAACGAGGATCTGCCGCTGGAGACGGACGTGGTGATCATCGATGAAATGTCCATGGTGGACATCATGCTGATGCATGCGCTGCTGAAGGCTATGGTGCCCGGAATGCGCCTTGTTCTGGTAGGCGACGTGGACCAGCTTCCCTCCGTCGGCCCCGGCGAAGTGCTGCGGGATCTGATCCGCTCGGATGTGTTTCCTGTGGTGAAACTGACGCAGATCTTCCGCCAGGCGGAGAGGTCGGACATTGTGGTAAACGCGCATAAGATCAATGACGGCGAGGTCGTTGAACCAAAAAGATCGGAGGACTTCCTGTTTATTCTCCGGGACCAGGTGGGACAGATCACAGGGGCGTGCATTACGCTTCTCAGAGAGAAGCTTCCGAAATACTGCAGCTGCTCGCCTTCGGAGATCCAGGTGCTGACCCCCATGCGGAAAGGCGCGCTGGGAGTGGAGAATCTGAATAAGGTGCTCCAGGAGGCGCTGAATCCGCCGTCCGCGAGAAAGCTGGAGAAGGAGTTTTCCTTCGGCATCTTCCGGGAAGGTGATAAGGTCATGCAGATCAAAAACGACTACCAGCTGGAATGGGAGATGGAAGGAACGTTTCCCAGGGAAAGGGGGACCGGCGTTTTTAACGGGGAGACCGGCATCATCAAACTGATCAGCCTGTTTGACGAGACCATCACGGTGCTTTTCGAAGACGGCCGCGTGGTTGCCTATCCCTTCTCCGCCGCGGATGAGCTGGAGCTGGCCTACGCGGTGACCATCCATAAATCCCAGGGATCGGAGTATCCTGCGGTAATTCTGCCGCTGTTTGCGGGACCGCAGCTTCTGATGACCAGGAATCTTCTGTATACGGGGATCACCCGCGCGAAAAGCTGCGTATGCATCGTAGGACGGTATGACACCTTTAAGAATATGATCCTGAATAATCAGGAACAGCGCCGCTACAGCGGCCTTCGGGAGCTGATCGAAGCGTGCTGCGGGTTCACGGAAAGCCCGGGAAAGGAGTAAAATGAGCGAAATGAACTGGATCGGACTTGCGATCTGTGATTACGAAAGGGCAGGCGCAAGGCCTTCAAGGGAGACCGTACATGCCTGGTTCGGCGCGGAAGCCGTACTTTCCGAAGCGCCGGATACGGAGATCCCCGTAAAGCTTACGGCGCGGAGCCAGTACAAGCTTTATTTCAATGGCGTTTCCGTACTCTTCGGGCCCTGCCGCGCGCCGGAACGCACAGCGTATTATGATGAGATCGATGCTGCGCCCTATCTTCGCAAAGGACGGAACACCATCGTCCTGGAGGTCCTTTCCTATCCGGATCATCCGGCAGAGCGAAAGCATACCGGGCCGAATTACGCCTTCCCGGATGATCTGGGACCGGCGGTCTCCGTATCCGGCACGATCTCCGGGCTGGATCTTTCCCTGCCGGAAAGCTGGCAGGTCTATATCGATACGGAAAGCATGGATCTTAACGAATACGGCATGTTTTTCCTTGGCGGGACGGAGATCGTAAACGGCGGCGCGCGGAACCGGAATCCGTTTTTCTCGGATCCCTTCGGCAGCGGCCTTCAGAAAGCCAAGGCGCTGGAACTGGGCGGACCGGATGCGTACGGCGTGATCTACGCGTCTGAGATCCGGCCGCGGCCGATCCCGCTCCTGTACCGGAAAGAAAAAGTATTCCCGGAATGGCCTCAGCAGACCGTGGACGCCCGCAGCAGTCTGAGCTTTGTGCTTGACGCAGCGGAACTGACTACGGCCTTTTTCCGGATCGGTTTCCGCGGCGGCGCCGGGAGCACCGTGAAGATGACTTACGCGGAAAGCTATTACCAGAAAGCTCCGGACGGAAGTGTTTATAAGGGCGTCCGGGATGACGCGTCCGGCTTTATTGACGGCATTTACGACACCTATTTCCCCTCCGGAGGTGAGGAGGTCTATGAACCTTTCCGGTTCCGGACGTTCCGCTTCGTAAAGATCGAGGCGGAGACCGGAGACGAGCCTCTTGTGATCCTGCCGGAGGCGTATATCGAAACTGCCTACCCGCTGACGAACAGCCTCCGTCCGGTCTTTACAGATCCGAAAAAGGAAAAGCTGTATGACGTCGCGCTGCGGACGCTGCAGCTGTGCATGCATGATACATATGAAGACTGCCCGTATTATGAGCAGCTTCTGTACTGCAGTGATTCCCGGCTGGAAATGCTGTTTACCTACAAGGTTTCCGGGGACCCCCGACTGGCGCTTCACTGTATCCGCCTGTTCGCGGCTTCCCAGACGCCCCAGGGTTTTGTCCGGTCCCGGTATCCTTCTCATGAGCCCCAGATCATTCCCTGCTTCTCCCTGTATTACGTCATGATGCTGGAGGATTACATCAATGAGACCGGAGATACGGCATCCATCGCTCCGTTAATACCCGGCGCGGAACGGATCATTGAGACTTTCCTTTCCAAACGCACAGAAGAGGGGCTGCTGGCTTCCCAGGGCTACTGGGAATTCTGCGACTGGGCGCCGGAATGGGACAGCCGCCACGGCGTGCCGAACGCCTATGATACCGGTGTTTCTACAGTAGAAAACCTGCTGTTTATCTATGCCGCGCAGAGCCTGATCCGGATCCTGCCTCTTTTCCACCGGCCGGAGCTTGCAAATCATTATTACAGGGAAGTGCGGGATCTGATGCGGCTGGTGAACGCGTACTGCTATGATCCGGAACGCGGGCTTTACATGGATGCCCCGGGTTTCCCGGAGTATACCCAGCATGCCCAGATGTACGCGGTGCTGACCGGCTGCATAGACCCTGTCAGCGGAAAGGCCCTGATGGAGAAAGCACTGGATGACCCGTCGCTGATCCAGTGCACCTTTGTCCAGCGCTTTTACCTGTTCCGGGCACTGGAAATGACAGGACTCTATGACCGTACGGAGAAACTGTGGCAGACCTGGCAGGATTTCATCGATCTTCACTGCACCACCTTCCCGGAAGCGCCAGACCGTCCCAGATCCGACTGCCATGGCTGGTCCGCGCTGCCGCTGTACGAATTTTCATGAGCCTGATCGATTTTTTCTATCCCAAACGCTGCCCGGTGTGCCTGGACGCGCTCCCGCCCGGAAAGCAGCTGATCTGCGCGCCTTGTGTCCGTAAAGTAAGGCGTGTTGCGGGGCCGGTCTGCTATTTATGCGGCCGGCCTCTTTCTGATGAAAATGAGGAATACTGCAGAAGCTGCAGGCGCAGGAGACCCTCCTTTGTGAAGTGTATGGCCTACGCGGAGTATTCATCCCCTGCCATGCGGCGGATGATCGCGGAGGTCAAGTATCACGGCGACTGCCAGCTTCTGGATTACCCCTGCCTGGATTTCGCGAAGCGGAAAGCCGATGAAGTGAGGGGGTACGGCATAGAAGCGCTGATCCCGGTGCCGGTACACAAAGAGCGCCTTTTGATACGCGGGTACAATCAGGCAGAGGAGATCGCGGACCGTTTATCCGCTGTCTGGAAGATCCCGGTGGACGCCGGATATCTTTGCCGCGTCAAACGGACAGCGGCGCAGAAGGAGCTGACGGATACGGAACGGATGACGAATCTGTTTGACGCCTTCCGCCTGTCCGGGGAGCCCGGAAGATACGGCGCCGTGATCCTGGTGGATGATATTTATACCACCGGAAGCACGCTGGAGAGCTGTACCCGGGTCCTGATGAGAGCAGGCGTGAAGCGGGTCTTCGGCGCAGTGCTGCTCACAGGAAGAAACTAAAACGGATATATTTCGGCGCCTGATCGTAAAAACGTGTTCATTTGCGAAAAAATACAAAAAAAGAGCAGGATAATCAGTTGCTTTTTTTTTTTTTTTTTATAGGATGGATACAGACCATATAAGACTGAAGGAAATTCAGACACGAAGGGAGAAAACGAATGGAAGAAATTTTACAGGGAAACTTTAACAGATGTTCCAGCCCGAGCGATCTTCGGATCACAGACATCCGTTTTACGGATATTGTCGGCGCACCCATGCACTGCACACTGCTGAAGATCTACACGAACCAGGGCATTGTTGGTCTTGGCGAAGTCAGAGACGGCGCGAACCGCCTCTACGCTGAGATGCTGAAGAGCCGTTTGATCGGTGAAAATCCCTGCGATGTAGAACGCCTCTTCCGCCGCATTAAGCAGTTCGGCGGCGTTTCACGCCAGGCCGGCGGCGTATGCGGTATCGAAATTGCGCTGTGGGATATTGCCGGCAAGGCATACGGCGTTCCGATCTATCAGATGCTGGGCGGCAAGTATCGTGACAGCGTCCGCTGCTATTGTGATACTGATGTCAGCGGCAAGCATACCGGTACGGACATGGGCAACGCGCTGAAGGCACGTATGGAAAAAGGATTCACATTTATGAAGATGGACCTGGGCCTTGGCGAACTGTTCGGCGAACCGGATACCATCTGCGCGCCGCTGGGCTTTGTGGAAGAAATGAACGCTTCCCGGGACAAGATCCGCAATGCGAAGACTCCGGAAGAAAAGCGCTGGTACCAGAACCGGATGTATGATTACTACAATATCCCGCATCCGTTCACCGGCATCCATGTAACTGAAAAGGGTTTTGACATGCTGGAGCAGTATGTGCATGATGTCCGTGAGGTCGTGGGTTATGAAGTACCTATCGCGATCGACCACTTCGGCCACATCTGCGTGGAAGACTGCATCAAGCTCTGCCGCCGTATTGAGAAGTACAACATCGCGTGGGCCGAGGATATGATCCCGTGGCAGTACACGGATCAGTACAAGAGACTTTCCGACGCGACCACGGTTCCGATCTGCACCGGCGAGGACATTTACCTGGCAGACGGCTTCAAGGATCTTCTGGAGAAGCGCGCGGTATCCGTGATCCATCCCGACATCCTCAGTTCTGGCGGTATCGCCGAGAACAAGAGGATCGGCGACCTGGCTCAGGAGCACGGTGTCGCGATGGCTGTTCATATGGCAGAAACTCCGGTATCCGCATACGCGTGCGTACATTCTGTGGCAGCAACGGAGAACTTCTATGTTCTTGAGAACCATTCTGTAGATGTTCCGTGGTGGGATGATATCGTCATCGGCGCTCCTGTCGAAGGCAAGATCGTTGATCACGGCTTCATCAAAGTTCCGGATAAGCCGGGCCTTGGCATCGACGACTGGAATGATGAAGTGATCGCGGAGCACCTGGATCCGGATTATCCTGTGATGTGGGAAGAGACCAGCCGCTGGGATACCTGGAAGTCCAATGACAGACTTTGGAGCTGATATCATAAGAAGAGTCGCTGAATCACTGGAGCTTGAATGGAAGACAATCGTAGAATCGTAATAATTACGGACCTCAGGACAAAAGAGGCGCGCGACGCCGCTTCTTATCTTGCAGGTCTGGGATATGACGTGCGTCCCGTCCCGGAGGATATTTCCCTCTGGGACGAGGAGGCGCTGAGAAATTGGGCTCAGCCCTTCGCGGCGGAGCTCAGAGGCGTGATCCATCCCGCGCCGCCATTCCTTCACGGCGGCATTGAGGAGGTTACGGAGGAGCAGTGGGACAAGAACTCATATGAAGGACCAGTGGCGGCACTCATCGTTACCAAAGTCTTCGGCATGATCCTCCGCGAGTCCGGTAAGGGCGGTGCCATTATTTACCTGAACAGCATCCATGCGGAGAAGCCGGCGGGCAAAGGCCTGCTGTTTTCCATTGCCTGCGGCGCCGTTCAGATGCTGAACCGTGAGATCAATCAGGATTACGGTGAATTTAATGTAAATACCTATTTTGTCCAGCGCGGGCCTACAGTAAATGATCCGGACGGAAAGTCGGATATTTCGTCTCTGTATTACGGCGTAGACCTTCGTTATCCGCAGAGAAAAATGCCTGAGGAGGGGTATCTGAACGGTCTTCTGGCATTCCTTCTTACAGACGCGGCCGCGCCCCTGGCCGGTTCGGATCTTCGCGCGGATGGCGGATTTGTCGGCTATTACGGCCACCGGCGCAAGGTAGAAGGAAGACCCTATCCTGACTGGAGGGCAAAAGCGAATCAGGCTGCCCGCCGGGACGAAAAGGCTTCACAGCCTGCAGATGCTGAAGCGGGCGCGCAGGAACCACAGCCTGCCGAAGAAGAGAAGAGAGTCGCGCTGGTCACCGGTTCCGGCAAGGGCGTAGGCGCAGGTGTGATCCGTGTCCTGACCCGGCACGGGATCCGCTGCTGCATCAACTGCAATTCCAATCCGGCCATGGCGGAAAAACTTCTCGAGGAAGTTCAGTCTTACGGCGGCGAGGCATTTGTTTACCAGGCGGATATTACGAAGCCGGA
>CADCQD010000260.1 GCA_902803485.1 uncultured Eubacteriales bacterium
GGTTCTTCCGCTGTATCCTCCGCAGGTTCTTCCTCCGGATCTTCCTCAGGAGCATCAGGATCTTCCGGTTCTTCCTCAGGTCCGTCAATGACAGATCCTTCCGGAACTTCCTCCTCCGGTTCTGTCATCTCCGCCTCCTGAGAAGCTGCAAGGGCTTCGGCCTCTTCTGCCTCAATGGACGCCGCTATAGATGCTTCCCGGGATTCTTCGATCTGGATCAGGATGATCTCATCCGGCGTTAATTCCACTTCTTTCATACAGGATCCGTCATGTACATGCTCCTGAAGCTCGATATACGGACATATACAGACGCCGTTTGCGTCATAGCATGCCGGCGTATGCACATGAAGGCAGTCCGGCTGTCCGCAGATCACATTTCCCTCCGCGTCATAACATTCAGCAGAATGTACATGGACATGCCGTTCCGGCAGCGGGCAGACCAGATTGCCCTCCGTATCAAAACAGTCCGCATTGTGCGTATGGATCACATAATCAGTCTTCCCGCAGACCAGCGCGCCTTCTTCGTTATAACAGGCAGCATTATGCGTATGGACCTGGCAGGAGCATTCCAGTACCATCTTTGTATAAGACTGTGCCTGACCGGTCATGCGCAGAGACAGTGCGGTTCCAAGGATCACGCCCAGCGCCAGGCCCGCGAGTACCGTAAGCCATTGACGTCTTGTATTCTTTTTTCTGAGAACAGCATTCATGCGTATGTCAGCTGACGTTCTCATGCGTTCTTCCCCCTGCGGGACCTGTACGTCCCGATCACCTGATTTTATCTATATAACCATCCGTCTTCAGCTTCTTGATCAAGCCGGCTTTTCTTCTGTCTTTCCTGATCATTCCGGAAAGCAGGATCATCAGAAGGCCGCATAGCGCAAATGCCGCGGCGTAGATCCTTCCGATTCCGGTTCTGAATACAAACAGCAGGCTGCCCAGAAACGGAACGTGATATTTCACGATGCCGATGAGACTGCCATAGTTTACGTTGTCCGGATCGGTATCCTTCCGCGCGTCGCCTTTAACCGTCAGTGCCTCACTGACCAGATGATTCATCATCACCCTGCGGACCCTTGTCTGCCCGTTCACTTCAAAGACGGCCACATCACCCTCCCGGATCTCTTCCGGGATCCTGCTTTCGATCACAAGAAGGCTGTTTCTTCCGACCGACGGTTCCATGGAACCATCTTCCATATTCATGGTACGGTATCCTGCCGCTTCCGGAAGGAGTACCGCGCATGCGGTCAGAAATACCGCCAGCAGGATCAGGATCCCCAATATCAGAAGAACAGCCGTCCATCCGCCGCCGGAGCTTCTTTTCCCCGTGCCGGAAGGGGCCCGGCTCTGCTCCATTAGTTTTATATCCGGTTCTCTGCGCATTTATTTCCTTTTCTTCTTCTTAATGATCCGGAGAATCACCACGATCAGAAGTCCAAGGCCGCTGGCAGCTGCCAGCGCGAGATACAGGCCAAGCTGCGACCGGTCGCCGGTTTCCGGCGGCGGAGGGCCTTCTTCCTGATAATCATTCGCGAACAGAAACTCCGCTGTCTGCTCCGCGGATACGATCTGCGTCTCATTCTCTGCCTGGACCAGGAAATATCCTTCCTCCGGCGCAAGCTCTTCTACCGTCACTTCCGCGCCTGACGGCAGATCTTCTATCAGAACTTCCCGGATCCGTTCACCGGCCTCATTGAAGGAGATCGTCACGTCCTCATCCAGCACCACAGTTCCGTGAAAAACAGCGTGTATATGGAAAACAAAACTCGCTTTTGTTCCTTCTTTATAGTTCAGGAGTTTCTTTACGATACGGATCCGTCCATAACGATCCGTCCGCTCCGGTTTCAGATGCACGGTCACGTCATAATTCCATTCTCCGTCTGCGGTACTGACCGTATGCCCGTCGATATCCTGAGAAGGATACGGCAGCGCGATCAGCGCCGGAGAATATGTATAAACAGAATCGCCGGAGTATACGATGCTCTTTGGTCCTTCAGGGTCAGAAAGATCCGCATAGGCAGAGGCCTCCTGAAGTACGGGATCCGCGCCCCTCGCGACCAGCAGGTAAAGTCCGGGCAGCAAAAGAGCTCCGTCATCCGCAGCGGTCAGACGTTCTCCTTTTTTCAAACGTCTGCCGCGGACCAGCGGCTCCGCGTTTTCGTTCAATACCTTGCGAAATGCATTTCCTGCCTGGATCCTCCACGCGGCGGCGTCCATCTCCTGACTGATGGTCACCGCGTCTGTTCCGTCCCGGAAAAAGTCCGTAACAGAAAAATCATAGGTGTCAGAACCAGGCACCGCAACAGCATCCGCTATCTGATAGAGATCATAAAGGATATCTTCCTCATGAAGGTCCTGCATAAGGTCCGCGCCGGCAGGAACGATCTCCATACTCAC
>CADCQD010000261.1 GCA_902803485.1 uncultured Eubacteriales bacterium
GAGACTTGCCTGCGGCATCCAGATCATCCAGACAGGGAGTAAACTGGACGTAGCGGAAGTCTTCTTTTTCGATGGTCCGCCAGACTTTGCCCGGATAACGGGCGACCTCCCGGGTCAGCGTACACAGCACATTAAATTCCACATGGTGTTTTCTGAAAAGGGAGACAGCGTCCATGACCCGGTTCCAGGTCCCGTTTCCTTCTGCGTCACGGCGCGCCGCGTTATGACTGGTCTTGTGAAGATCCAGAGAGATCCCGGCCAGAAAACGGTGCTCTGAAAGAAAACGGCACCATTCGTCATCTAAAAGCGTGCCGTTGGTCTGGATCGCGTAGGAAATGCTGATATCTTTCCAGGCGCCGGTGATTTCCGTGAAACGGCGGTAATAATCCAGCCCCGCAAGTAAAGGCTCTCCGCCCTGGAAGGCAAAAGTGACCCGGTCCTTAGGGGAAAGTCCGGCGCGGATGTTCTGAAGCATCTTTCGTAAAGTATCTTCCTGCATGATCCCGTAGGAGCGGACCTCGCGGAGATTTGTGACGTCCGCGTAAAAGCAGTACCCGCATCTGAGATTGCAGAGAGAAGATGCCGGCTTGATCATAATGGAGAGCTGTTTCATAAGACCCTTTCTGAAAAAAGAGGATCCGGCGGCATACGGCCGCGGATCCTCTTTTTCTTGCTTTTGCATCAAAAATCATTCTTCTTCAAAATCATCTTTTGAAACACCGCAGATGGGGCAGACCCAGTCTTCCGGAAGATCTTCGAATTCCGTGCCGGGATCGATGCCGTTATCCGGATCACATACTTCCGGGTCATATACATAACCGCATACTGAACAGATATACTTCATAATTGATACCTCGCTTTTCCGGGTGATTATTGAAAAGGATCCAGATCCTTTCTTGCGCTTATCATAGCATAATTCCTGTACTTGACAAGAGGGAATTTTACAGTTTAAATGCGGTAGCGACAGCGAAGGCAATATCCCTGCCCAGATCATCCGTAATTTCGATCTGATACACGCCGCTGGTCCTGCCGTCTTTCTTGCAGTTTGCCGCAGCGGTGAGCCGGGTGCCTTTGGGACTGTTCAGATAATTGATGCTGATCTGCTGGGCTACCGTCGGCCGGTGGATGCTGCTGCAGGCCGCCGCAAAAGCGAGGTCCATCAGGGTAAAGATCGCGCCGCCCATCACGCCGCCCTGGGCATTCTGATGCCGGGAAGTGAGTTCCATGCTGGCAACTGCGTGTCCTTCAGATATTTCTTCCAGAACGATCCCGCTCTCCGCGGCAAATCTGTCATGGGAAAAGTATTCACGTGCTTCTTCTAAAGATCGGAATTCTGACATAATAGGTCCTTTCTGCAATACAAGCTGCCGGTATTTTTTCGGTTCATTATATCCCGGCGCATCCGGTTTGTCAATGTGAGACAAATATGATATACTGGCTGTAACATAAAAGCAGAGTGTCCTGTCTATAGGAATATAAGCCCTGATCAGGCAGCCGGCAGGCAGGCCCGCGGCTGCTATGAGCACCGGAATCAAGGGGAAAGAGCAAATTCAGAGGAAAAGGAGGAGAATTATGAAAAAATTTCTGTCAGGTTTCATAAGCATTCTTCTGTCACTGACACTGGTCTGGCAGCTTTGCCCCGTGACGGCTTTTGCCGTTTCGGATGAAGATTTGACTGCCACCTGGGATGACGGGCTGGACGGTTACTTTTTAGCAGTCTCTGAAGACGTGGAGCTGGGAAATGTGTACCGGTCCTGTCCTTATGTCAGGAAGACCCTGGAGTTTTTCTGGTCGCAGGATGGAGATCCCGCGAACCGGCAGAGTGACGTGATGGTAGAAGCAGTACCCCCGGAGGGGTCGCCGTTCAGGTACAGTACGGAAGGAAATTCCGTTACGATCATACCGGACGCGGACTGGCTGCCTGCGGAGGACGGCTATTATTCTGAATACGCGGTCATCCGTCTGAGCCTGGGCGAGGCTTCTTTTGAAGAGGCGGAGCGGAAGCGCGAGACCGAGCTGTATGTCTCCATGGATCTTCAGGACGGAGACGCCGTGTTTGAGATCAGCGACGCGGAAGATCTGAAGTGGTTCGCGTCTCTGGTGGAGCAGGGGTATACGGATATCGGCGCAGTGCTTTGCGACGATATCGTTCTGAATCAAAATGTGCTGGATGCGGACGGCAGGCTGATTCCGGAAACGGACAGCCTTAAGACCTGGACGCCCATCGGATCATCAAACGCGTATGAAGGCGAGTTTGACGGCGATGGGCATTCGATCAGCGGTATCTATATCGATACGGAAGAATGGTACGCGGGACTGTTCGGCGAACTGGAAGGAACCGTAAAGAATCTTCGGATCCGGGATTCGTGGATCCGGAGCGGTGACAGCGCCGGCGCGGCTGCCGGATGGAATAAGGGAACCATCGAATGCGTTTCCGCGAA
>CADCQD010000262.1 GCA_902803485.1 uncultured Eubacteriales bacterium
ATATCTGACCGACACGCTCTGCGGTCTTTCTTTCAAACTCTCTCCCGCTTCCTTCTTCCAGGTCAATCCCGTGATGACGGAGCCGCTCTATGAGACCGCGGTGGACTTCGCTGCACTTTCCGGTACGGAGACGGTCATCGATGCCTACTGCGGTACCGGGACCATCGGTCTCATTGCCGCAGGGCACGCGGGGCAGGTCATCGGCGCCGAACTCTCCGCCGACGCGGTCCGTGACGCCCGCGAGAACGCAAAGGCAAACAACATTAAAAACGCCCGCTTCGTGCGCGCCGATGCCGGCCGCTTCATGACGGAGCGCGCCGCAAAAGGTGAGACTGCGGACGTTGTTTTCCTTGATCCGCCGCGGAGCGGCTGCTCACCAGCCTTCCTGAACGCCCTGCTCAGCCTCGCTCCCGGACGCATCGTTTACATTTCCTGCGGACCCGAATCGCTCTCAAGAGACCTCACTGTGCTCACGAAGAGCGCTTACCGCACGGAGGCCATCCAGCCCTTCGACCTCTTCCCCTTCACGGAACACTGCGAAGTCGCCGTGCAGTTATGCAGAAACAGCTCCTCCCACAGCATGAATCTGCAGAACGAGCCTTTCGAAATGATAAAGAACGGGCAAAAGACGATAGAGCTTCGCCTGTATGATGAAAAGCGGAAAAAAGTAAAAGCAGGTGATGTCATCGTTTTTACCAACGCTGAAACGAACGAGTCTTTGAAAGTCTCCGTCTTAAAACTGCATCGGTTTGACAGTTTTGAGACGCTTTACAGATCACTTCCGCTGCTTAAATGCGGATATACCGAAGATAACGTTTCGAAAGCAGCCCCTTCCGATATGGAGCAGTATTATTCCGCGGCGGAACAAAAACGCTGCGGGGTCGTCGGAATTGAGATCTCCCTGCTGAAAGAAACGACGGATTAATGCATAACTTTGATGGCGACGAAATAGACAGATCGGTATTTTGAGAGGAAGCGTATTGTGTCTCAAAGTTCAAAAATGAATGATGCGTTGAAAAAGTATGTGGTGGCGCCGCTGCAAGCAATTGGATTTACGGGGGAGTTCCCGCATTATCGCAGAGTTTATGACGATAGGATCGAATTGTTTGTAATTCAAAAGAACACATGGGGCAACTCGTTTACTGTTGAGATATCCATAATCTTTCCGCAACGTGAAGGCCCTGAAAAAAACTACGACGATTGGAAAGAAAACATTGACGACGTGAATGTTTGGGATACAAATCTGCGTTATAGACTTCCGGGAATGATTGACGGTTGGTTTTACTATACAGACGTCTATGCAAAACGGATCCCCTTTCACGGGAAAGATTACATTGCCGTGAGTGAAAAGAAAAAACCGGATTTCCATCCGGCAAAAGGTTATAAGCAAATTCAAATTGCAGATGAAACCATCTACGAAAGAATATGCTGTGAAGTTAACAAACAGATGAAAAAAGCGTTTTCCTGGTGGAAAAAGATGAGCAAATAACAATCCGACAAATTCCCGTTTGTCGATTTGTTTCGGAACTGAGGATCCATCGAGGCGGCAGCATTAATGTCAAAACTATGAGGGAGATCCATGTATGAACGATAAAACGGAAAAAGTAAAATTTCAAATTGCTCGGAAACGGACGTTAGTTGAGGCTCTAATTCCTTATAAGCTTTTTATCAACGGAGAATATGTGGGAATCCTGAAAAATGGAAAAACACTCATCACAGAGGTTGCCAGATCCGATTATTATTTCCTTGATTCAAGTTATCAGAGTGATACGCGAAATTGTATCATATGTGCATCAGTTTTAAATGATCCAAGCGAGGTTTTCGTTGAAATTCGGTGCGCCGGCGGATTTAAATCATTGCCTTATAACAAGTTCTTCACCGTGAAAAACGGAGCGTATGTGAAGCTTCCTTCCTTTGATTATTCGCGTTATTATGCAGCTTGTTTTGATGAAAAACTATTCTCCGGATTGACGGAGCAAGAGCGAATATTTACGCGCTGCCTTCAGTTTTTCAATGAAGTGGCGGATGCTGCCGATGAAGTCCTGTTCGATGATAAAATGCCCGAAATGCTGGATGCACTGCAATGTATCGGTGCAGCGAAGTATACCCACATATTTCGTTATATTACGGACAACCTATTTAGTGGCATCTCGCTGCCATTAAAGGATGAAGCGGACAATGATAAAGATCTTTTACGAAAAATTCATGAGGCTAATAAGCTTGTATGGGATTCTGAAAAAAAGAATGGTTCTGCAGAAGAACTCCATAAATGTTTGGTGGAATATATCATTCATAACTTTTTAGAATAACAAGTGTGTTGCCGACATGAATCTCTTTTTTGAAAATGCTTACTTTATCATCGGGACTTCCTATGCCGGGAAATCGACAATGGTTAAGGAACTGGCAAAAAAATACAGGGGTATTGCCTGCGAAGAAAACTATCATGACAATTATCCCGGAGTCCTTGATGCCAGAGAGTTCCCCTACCTGACCTATACAAGAGATCTGGAAGACTGGCATGACTTTATCCGAAGAACGCCGCTGGAATATAAAGACTGGATCGACGGCGTGAGGAAAGAATGCGAAATACTGGAACTCAGGATGCTGCCCGAAATATGCAGTCAGGGCAAAAAGGTTTTTGTCGATACGAATATTTCTATTGAGACCTTAAGAAAGATAGCGCCTTTGGATCATACGCTTGTGATGCTTGCCGATCCCGAAATCCCGCTGCGCAGGTTTTTTGACCGGCCGGATCCGGAGAAACAGTTTCTGTATCGATTGATCATGGAAGAACCCGATCCTGAAAAGGCGATGGAAAACTACCGGCAGGGACTTAAACTGATCTGTTCGCAGGAAAGCTATGATGTATTTGAACAGTCAGGATTTAATGTGATCTGCAGAGATGAAAGCAGAACCGTTGAACAGACGGTCGCCCTGGCAGAGAAAGCATTGGGGTTGAAATAAAAGATAACATGGCCAATCTTATCACCGGCATCCGGATCGTCTGCAGCATCGCTTTGCTCTTCTGCCCTGTGTTTTCACCGGCGTTTTATGTCCTGTACATCACTGCCGGGCTCAGCGACATGGCAGACGGGGCTGTCGCGCGGAAAACGGGCACGGTCAGCGCGTTCGGATCGAAGTTTGATACAGCGGCTGATTTCGTCCTGGTCGCTGTGTGTCTGATCAAGCTGATCCCGGTCATTCACGTGCCGGCCTGGCTTTTCATCTGGATCATCGTGATTGCCGTGATCAGGGCGCTCAACCTGATCTCCGGATATGTCATGCGAAAGGAAATCGTTGTCCTGCATACAATGATGAATAAGCTGACGGGAATACTGCTTTTTGTGCTTCCGCTGACGCTGACATTCATTGATCTGAAATACAGCGGTGCCATCGCCAGCGCCGCGGCGACATTTGCAGCTATACAGGAAGGCCACCTGATCAGATGTAAAACAGGAGAAAGCAATGCTGGTTATCACAGATAAAGAGTTGTATCAGACAATTTGGGATACATTGAATGACTGCCATACAAGAAGGTGAGAAGATAATGGATGAGGGTTTGAAAACATTATTTGCTTTGTTCAAGGGAACAAATTGGAGTGAAATAAACATATCCGAAGAAGAATTATCTGTTGCAAAGAAACAAGGTTATCTCTTTGATTATCCCAAATATGAATCTCATTCAGAAGCTTTAAACAGAAGGCACTATCTTCTCTCGCAGATTGATCCTCACGACATAGCGAATGCTTTTCTTTTCAGTTTATCTACACGAAAACTTGAATACCGATCAGCCCTGGGGAGTTATTATTACTTGAGCGCTGTTCCTGAACATGATTTTATGAAGAGTTATAATGAAACGCTTGCAGCGGCTGGTGACCACTGTTATCTTTGCGGATGGTCAGCGTTTGATACGATACCGAGGCGATCAAATATAAGATTCGGATATAACTTTGATAATTGGCTGCGGTACAAATACGGCGGCAGTCCTATCGGTGACATCGATATCAATTACGCGCTTTTTGATTTGGAGCGTTTTATAGACCTTCCGAAAGTTATGCCCACTGAAGAAGATAAACGAATCTTTATGGAAATACTATCCTGCGTTAACCGTTTGAACAGTTCAGACAAAGCAGGCAGGCTGAGAGACACGATTACAAAAGCAAAAATATTGAAGAGCAATAAAGATGAATTATCGGTTTTGTTGGGTGAGTTGGGAATCTGCGGCATTCTTGCAAGCAATGATTTCCCAGCTTATGATACGTACTTTGCGAATGAATATGAAAGGGATCCGGTAGAATACAAAAATGACTTTGCATATCCCGTCAACAGATGGCATGCAAGAGATGGTATCAATGCCGAGAAACTAAACGCAATCTTTGGTTTCGCGCTAAACCCTTAGCTTTATTACCTGACAGGGGGGAAGCGGCATAGTTTTCAGGCCCGGTCGAGACAAGAAGATTATACTATTATTCTAATCATTCCAAGGCACTGCGAATGCGCCGCAGTGACCACGCGGGCCAAATAGAGACAGATGGAACAAAGGAGCCCGATATGATCTATGAACTGAAAGACGTCCTCAAAGAGCATAACTGCTACGAGCTATACAAGATGATCTGAGGCATTTGAAGCGGGCCACCGGACGGCGGCGCGGACAGCTTTACGGAGGTGTGTGATGAAACTTGTGGGTGTTAAAAAAGGCGGCGGCTGGCTGTATTCCGAATGGAATCTGACCTACCGGGTCGGTTGGAGCCGAATATGCAAGGCGGTGCAGCTGATCTACCACGACATGAAAGATCCCGAGATCCTCAGCGTAAATGCGGGAGGCGACGCCAAAATATCCGTCAATGACGAGGAGGAGATCCTTTCTCTCGAAGAATCCGGGCATCTGACGGTGCGCGGTCTTTCGGGGCTCATCGGCGTTCCGCTCATGATCACGTTTTTCAACCAGCTGGATCTCGTCAGAGTGACGGTCGCCTGCGCAACCGACGAATTTGCCGAAGCCGACTATGAGAAATTCAATCTGTCCATGTGCCAGTACCTCGATTCGGCCGAGTTGGCGATGTACAGCTGACGGAGGGACCATGGCTTCAAGCAAAGAATATCTGGAATTCATCCTGGATCAGCTTTCGGGGCTGGACGGTATCACCTACCGCGCGATGATGGGCGAATACATCATCTACTACCGCGGGAAGGCAGTCGGCGGCATTTACGATGACCGCTTCCTGGTGAAACCGGTGAAAGCCGCCGTGGCCATGATGCCGGACGCGGAGCGGGAGCTGCCCTATGAAGGCGCAAAGGAAATGCTGCTCGTGGACGACGTGGAGAACCGGGAGTTTCTGGAGCGGCTCCTGGAAGCCATGATTGACGAGCTGCCGGCGCCGAAGAAAAAGGCACCGAAGAAGAAGTAAACGGCAGGGGGCAAAGCCGCAGCCGGCATCCGGTCTAAGGAAGGAAGAACTACACAAGCAGGGGAATGGACATGTTTTCCGATATCGCATCAGGCAAGGACTGGGCATCGGTCGAGCCTTTAAACAAAGGCTGGTCCAGTGATGTCAAATACGTCATCCGCACCGTCTCGGGCGGGCGGCTGCTTTTGCGTGTCGCCGATATCGGGGAGTACGAGAACAAGAAGAAAGAATTTGCGATCATCGAAAAATATGCGAAACTTGGCTTTCCCATGTCCATGCCGCTAGAATTCGGCGTATGCAATGACGGAAAGAACGTCTACATGCTGCTTTCCTGGGTCGACGGCTGCGACCTGGAGGAGGCGCTGCCCCGGCTTTCCGAGGCGGAGCAGTACCGGCTCGGCCGTGAAGCCGGCGCCATTTTAAAGAAGATCCATTCCGTCCCGCTCGAAGAAGGCGACGTTCCCCTTAAGACGAAGAAAGAGAAAAAACTGCTGCAGCTTTCCCGCTATGAAGCGTCGGATCTCCGGCTCCCGGACGATGAGACCGCGATCCGCTATGTCCGGGAAAACATCGACCGGATCTGGCAGCAGCCGCCCGTCTATCAGCACGGGGATTTTCACCCGGGAAACCTGATCTACATGGACGGCGGCGCGGTCGGGGTGATCGACTTCAACCGCTGGGAAGTCGGCGACCCGTACGAGGAGTTCTATAAGCTGGAAAGCTTCGGGACGGAGGTCAGTATTCCTTACTGCCTCGGCCAGATCGATGCGTACTTCGATGATGCCGTGCCGTCCGATTTCTGGGCCGCCAACGCGGTCTATGTGGCGCACGCGTCCCTCTATTCCATCAAGTGGGCCGAGCCTTTCGGGCAGGCTGAGATCTACGGCATGGTCAAAAGGGCCGAAAGAGCCTTCGCGGACTTTGATTCCTTCCGGCAAATCATCCCGAAGTGGTACGCCAAGCGCCGGATCCCGGCGAAAACGACCGTACAGAAAAACGCTCAGTAAATAACCGTGGCATTGATCTCTTGGAGCAGGCGATGAACAAATACACCAAATTATTTTTGAAAAACCGCTTATTGCTTATCTTTGTTGTCGGGACGTTGTTTTTTCTCTTATTCTTTTTTGTCTTGCTGTATAATAAAAACGCCATCTATCCTCCGGCTTTTGCGCTTTGGATCTATGTTCCTGGGGTGGTCTGGTTTGCCATTGACGTTTTGCTGACGATCCGTTTCCGGAAACTGATCCGATATCAGGAAGAGTTCTTAAACATCAGCTTCAATGATCAGAATGCCGCACCGCTGTTTCCGAGATCCTTAACATACTTATCCGATGACTGGGTGATATTTTCCGGAAAAACGGCTTTTCACAGAGAGTTTATCGAAAAAGTAACGATAAGACCTAAACACGCCAGCACGGGAGGAAATAATTATATTTTGAAGATTAAGACCCGCACAGGAAGATCCTACAAAAGAGTCTTTGGTTCCCATGCGGATGCCAGAGACATACAGCATTGGTTTAAAAACTCTCAGAATCGAACAAGCTCTGAAAAAGATTCCTGACCTGCGGAGGTGCCTATGCTCCTGAAAATATGCGAATTCCCGGCGCTGGACGAAAGAAAACTGATGGACGTCTACGCCGAGAGCAATTACGAAAACACGGATTATTTCTTCCCCGACGAAGCGGATAAAGAAGAGGCTGTCCGGAAGGTCGAAGCGGGATTTCTGGATTTCCTGAAGAACGATTTCTTCCGGCAGGAAGACGCTGCATACTGGATCCTTGAAGAGGACCGTGTCTGGATCGGCGCGCTCCGCACCTGCCGGGTCCGGGACGGCCTGTATTATCTGGAAGCGCTTGAAACGCGGCCGGACCGAAGAAGCATGGGATATGGCTCGCAGCTCCTTGCCGCCGTCACCGAAGCCCTGAAGGCAGACGGTCCTTTCCGGCTCTGCGACTGTGTCAGCAAAAAGAATACTGCTTCTTTGAAAACGCATGAAAAGTGCGGTTTCCGGATCGTATCGGATGAAGGCTATGATTACCTGCACAACGAAGCAGACTCTTACGATTACGGCCTGGAATACCGCTATTCGGGCGGCGACTGTTCAGAAAGTGACAATACCATGACCCTTGAGACGGTTTGCTGTCTGCGCCGCCGCTAGAAAGATCTCACATCCGCGTCATGCGCACCGAAGCTTATCGGCAGAAGGGATGCCGGGAAGCCGCTGCCGAAACGCGGAAACAGGCAGCAGAAACAGACTGCCGCTCAGCAGGGAGGAAAACATGAAGATAAGTTGGGTTGACGGATCCTGGATCTCCGTAAGAACATGCGACAGGGAAGTGACCATCTCCGCAAACAGGGAAGGTCTGCTTTCCCTTGCCCTCCAGCTTCAGACGCTCGCAGAGGGCGTTCCGGGAGATCATATCCACTATTATAAGTACAATTCGCTCGAGGAAGGATCCTCGGAGATGATAATCGAAAAAGTTTGAACAGACAAGATCACAGATCGTGAGGTAAGAAGCAGATGAGCATGACAGTACACCTGTATTACAAAGGAAAAGACGGCGCTGCGCTGAAATTCGTCGAGGAGATGGAATCCTCCGGTACGGCAGATGCGATCCGCAGCGAAGAAGGCAATCTTCGCTATGACTATTTCATTCCTGTGAAAGACCCTGAAACCGTCCTGCTGATCGACAGCTGGAAGGATCAGGCTTCCCTCGATATCCATCACGCGTCCCCGATGATGGCAGTGATCGCCGCTCTCAGAGATAAATACGACCTTCATATGGAGGCCGAACGCTTTGTCAGCGACAGCGAACCGACAGACGAGGCATTTATCAGGAAATGAGGCCTGCCGGTCCGAAGCGGACCGCTCCATCGGCAGAACGGAGGCCGTAAATGTTCAGGTATTTTGAGATCAATGCGCAGGGAAACAACATCCGCTGCAAAATGTATTTTGCGGAGAAAGGGGCGGCAGACAAAGCCGTCATTTTCTGTACGGGTTTTGCGGGACACAAGGACAACAACGCGGCGAACAAGTTCGCGGAGAAGGTGCTTTCGAAGCACCGCGACGTGTGCACGGTCGTATTCAACTGGCCGGCCCACGGTGACGACGTGAAGAAAAAGATCACGCTGGATGACTGCATGACCTACCTGGACCTGGTGATCCGCGAGGTCCGCGGAACATACGGCATCGGCACGCTCTATGCCTACGCGACCAGTTTCGGCGGATATCTCCTGCTGAAATACATTTCAGAGCACGGCAGCCCGTTCAGGAAGATCGCGCTCCGCTGCCCTGCGGTCAGCATGTACGGCGTCCTGACACATACGATCATCGGCAGCGACGAACTCGAGCGGATCATGAAAGGCAAGGACGTCCAGGTCGGTTTCGACCGGAAGATCCTTGTGACCCGTGCCTTCCTGGAAGAACTCGCGGCGAATGACATCCGCACGCGCGACTATCTGGACTGGGCGGAGGACATGCTGATCCTCCACGGGACGAAGGACGAAGTCGTGCCCTTCGAGGACAGCCGGAAATTTGCCGACGACCAGCTGATCGAATTCATTCCGGTCGAGAAAGCGGACCACCGCTTCCAGGATCCGGTCCTGATGAGCCTTGCGAACAAATATGTCATGGAATTCTTTGATTTCTCCGCGGAGTAAAGAAATGGCCGGCAAAGATCTTACCGAAAAAACGCTTGAATACATCCGTGCGCTGTTCAGGGACAATACGGACGGCCACGGCGCGGATCATACGCTCCGCGTGTACCGGAACGCGGTGCAGATCGCGGAAAACGAGCCCGGCTGCGACCGGGAACTGATCGCCCTGGCCGCTCTGCTTCACGATGCGGACGATCATAAGCTGTTCCGTACGGAAAACAACGCCAACGCCAGGGCATTTCTTGCCGAAAACGGCGTTCCCGAAGACCGGACGGACCGGATCTGCGAAGTGATCAACGCGGTCTCCTTCAGCCGGAACCGCGGGAAGGTCCCGGAGACCCCCGAGGGAAAGATCGTGCAGGATGCGGACCGGCTGGACGCCCTCGGCGCCGTCGGCATCGCCAGGACCTTCGCCTACGGCGGAAAGAACGGCCGCTCCCTGGAAGATTCCGTGCAGCATTTTTACGACAAGCTCCTGCTGCTTAAGGACAGGCTGAACACGGAAACCGGGAAGCAGCTGGCCGACGGCCGTCACGCTTTCCTGGAAGCATTCCTGCAGGAACTGGAGAAGGAAGGGACCCTTTGACGGGGTTCTCCGCGCACGAAAAAAGAGCGGCTGTCAGCCGCTCTTTTTTCATTCCGCCTCGATATCAAAGATCTCCGAAAAACCGGTGACCTCGAAGATCTCCATGATGATCTCATTCACGTGGGTCAGCTTCATTTTATCGCTGCCCTTCTTTCTCAGTTCCCGCTTGGCAAACATCAGCACCCTGAGGCCGGCCGACGAGATATACTCCAGCTTCTCCATGTCGACAGTCAGTGACTCCGTGTCCGGAAGCTGTCCGCGCAGGACTTCTTCCGCTTCAGGCGCGGCCGTGGTGTCCAGACGGCCTTCCAGCACCATCGTCAGGTCTTTTTCTTCTTTTTTCAGATCGATCTTCAGCATCAGCTGATTCTCCTTTCAGCGTGTATTTCAGGGAGGCCTTCCTACAGGACCAGGGTCAGGTTGTTCAGGCCGAGGGAATTGACATAGTTGGCATGTTTGACCATTTTCATGACCATGCGGATGCCGATATGGGAAACGGGATCGTCCGACTCGTGGATCTTCAGGTACTCGACAGGGTCGAAACCGATGCAGTTGTCGCGGATACGGATGACTTTTTCATCCTTCTTGAACAGGATGCGGATGTCCACGCTCTGGTAGTCCTTCCCTTTGCGGAAGCCGTGCGTGACGATGTTGTTCACCATTTCTTCCACGCAGAGGGAAATGAGCGTGCTGCTGCGGGCATTTTCGCCGTGCGCCTTGCAGAAATCCGCGGCCTTCAGAGATGCTGACGCCGCTTCATCCAGCGACCAAACTGACATTTCCAGCGTATCCGCAGCCGGCACGCCGAAGTCATCGGGGAGCAGCGCAAACGCCTCCGCGGAGGCAGAGACCCGGCCGGTCTTCTTCCAGACGATGAGGCAGATGACAGCCAACGTCGCCGTTTCCCCGAAAAGGAAGCAGATCCACACGCCGTCAGTGCCCATGAAGCGGCTGAAAACGAGTGCCGCCAATACCGGGAAAGCCATGTTCTGCAGCACGGAGATGATCTCGGTGAGCCGGACCCGCCCGATGCCCTGATAATAGTTCTTCAGCGTGCTGTTCAGCGAGCAGGGAAGAAGCGACAGAGAGAAGAGCCGGAGCCCGCGCACTGCCATGCCCGTCGCCGAAATATCTTCCAGAAACAGTCCCACAAGCGCCGGTGCCGCAGCCAGGACGACCGCGATCACAACGATGTCCATCACGACCGCATGCGTGCTCATGGTCCGGACCAGCGCATGGATGGCGCTCCGGTCTTCGTCGCTGTAGAAAATGGCTGCCAGGAGCAGGGCTACCGAGCCCGCGCCGGAACTGAAGGAATAGCAGATATTGCCCACCGTGGAGATCACGGAGTAGGACGCGACGGCGCCCTTGCCGCCCACGGACAGAAGGACCTTGTTCAGGGTGAAGACCAGCACGACCATGGCCAGCGCGTTGATCACGGTGGGGACCCCGTATTTCAGGATCTCACCGCAGAGTTTTCCGGTCACCGCTTTCAGCCTCAGTTTGAACATGCAGTCTTTCCGGAAGAAGTAAGGCAGGGCGACCGCCAGGGCGATGTAGTAGCTGAGGCTCGAGGCAAGGCCCATGCCCAGCGTCCCGCCGCGGAAGACGAAAACGTTCAGAAGGTCAAGAGCGATATCGCTGAGCGTCATCATCACGACGGCCAGGGCAAGGCGCGTACGGTTGCCGGAGATCTGCAGGAAAGGCACCATGATCTGTGCCGTGATGAAAGCCGGCGCGCCGATGATGAATCCCTTCAGGTAGTCCCGCGTCAGGCCAAAGACCGGGTCGGTCGTACCGGGCCTGCCGGCGCCGAGCAGCGTACAGACAGGTGACAGGAACAGGAGGATCAGCAGCATCCCCGCGACCGCGACCGAAAGCGCCATCACCGCCGAAGCGGTGAAGCAGGCATTGGTCCCTTCGCGGTCGCCCGCGCCCATGGTCTTGCCGCACATCACCTGGATGCCGGCGGAAAGCATGGTGCCGTAGGCCGCAAACACCAGCAGCACCGGGTTCGCCAGCCCATAGGCGCTCATCGAATCCACGCCCAGAAAGCGGCCGATCATGATGCTGTCGACCAGCATGCAGAGCATGACGGTCATCGCGGACAATATTTGTGCTACCAGCATCTGCCGGAAGATCTTTCGTATCATCAGTCTTACCTGTCCCGGAAACAAATTAAGGGCGGCGGCACCTGCCGCGCTAATAAATTATTATAGGCGAAGCGGCGCCCCGTGTCGAGTCTTTTTTGTGCTGATACGGCCCGAACATGAAAAAAGCACCGTAATTCGGTGCTTTTTCTGCCGCTTCCGCCTGTTTTCCGCAGACAGAAGGCGGCTTTCGTTTCAGCGTTTCTTTGTCCAAAATACGTGTCTTTCGGTAAAGACGGCGTCCACGCTGCAGTCCCACGGCCTTGCGGGGATCCGGCGCACCCGCTGCCGCTCAAAGGCTGCGGCGATGACGGCTGCCCGCGTGCACAGCGGCAGGAAGCGGTCGTAGTAACCCGCGCCCATGCCGATCCGGCGGCCAGCCGCGTCAAAGGCCGTACAGGGGCAGATGACCAGGTCGATCCGTTCCGGCTCGATCTCACGGGAGAGTTCCGGAACGGGTTCCCGGATCCCGAAAACACCGCTCTGCCAGGCGCCCGGCGCGTAAGCCCTCATTTCAGTGCGGCTCACGCACAGCGGATAGACGAAGCGCTTGCCGGCCGCAGCCGGATGCGCAAGAAGCGGTTCGAGCGAGAGTTCGCCGCGCACGCTGTTGTAGATCATTACGGTCTCGGCGCCGGCAAAAACAAGGCTTCCTGCAATGAGTTCACATGCTGCA
>CADCQD010000263.1 GCA_902803485.1 uncultured Eubacteriales bacterium
CGGACTCATTATGCACGATCGGGCCCAGCGTATATACGGGCCCTCTGCCGGAGCCGGCAGCGTCCGCGGCCATCTGGACCGCGCGCTCTACGCCAAAACAGAATCCTGCGGATCGCGCTGTTATCACCTGGATCATTTTTTCAGCCCCCGGATCAGCTCCCGGATACGATCCTCCACCTCACTGACCGTCATACAGGAGGAGTCCACCTCCACCGCGTCATCCGCTTTTTTCAGCGGCGCGGTCTCCCGGTTCATATCGCGGCGGTCTCTCTCTTCCACTTCCTTCAGGATCTCGGAAAACTCCGCTTTTTCTCCCTTTCCGATCAGTTCGTCATACCGGCGTTTCGCGCGGATCCGGCTGTCCGCTGTCAGATAGATCTTAAGATCCGCGTCCGGAAGCACTACGGTGCCGATATCCCGTCCGTCCATGACCACGTCATACCTTTCTGCCAGAGAACGCTGAAGCTCCATCAGTTTGTCCCGGACTTCGGGATACTGAGACGTCACAGACGCCGCTTCTCCCACCTCCTGTGTACGGAGGCGTGACGTAACGTTTTTCCCGCAGAGGATCACCTGCTGCGCTTCATCCATATATTCGATATCCACCGTGATCTCAGGAAGCGCTTTCACCACTTCTTCCGCGTCGTCAATGGAGATCCCCCGGTCAAGCATGTAAAGACCGACAGCCCTGTATAAGGCTCCGGTATCCACATAGACGAAACCCATCCGTTTCGCGACTGCCTTCGCGATCGTGCTTTTTCCCGCGCCTGCGGGTCCATCGATTGCAATATCAATTCCCATATCATTCCTCTTTTATGCTTTTCCCCGCCAGGATCCCGGTGGACCAGGCGATCTGCAGGTTATACCCGCCGGTCATGGCGTCCACATCGATGAGTTCGCCCGCGAAGTAAAGGTTCTTCACCAGACGGCTTTCCATGGTAGACGCATTGATCTCCTTCACGTGAACACCACCCTGGGTGATCACGGCATCGTCAAATCCGTGAAGCCCGGTCAGTGTCAGTTCGAACCCTTTGATCACAGAAAGCAGCCGCCTGCGCTCTTCCCTGGTGACCAGGTTCACGTTTTTTTCGGGATCGATCCCGGAACTTTCGATCACCGGGGCAATGATCCCGGAAGGAAGCAGCTTTCCCAGCGCGTTTTTAAAATGTTTATTCAGGTTCTCCGAAAAGTCCCGGAGGATCCTCGCGTCCAGAACTTCTTCCGTCAGGGCGGGCTTCAGGTCAATGAAGAGCTTCAGCTCCTTTTCTTCTTCGAAACGTCTGCCCACAACGGAACTGGCTGACAGGATCACGGGCCCGCTGACACCGAAATGCGTGAATAAAAGCTCACCGAAATCCTCATAATACAGCCCGCGTTTCCCGGTGATCCGGATCCCGATATTTCTCAGGGAAAGCCCTGACATATCCCTGACGAACGGTTCCCTGACGGTCATGGGGTCCAGCGCCGGGCGGCATCTGGTTACCGTATGTCCCAGCTTCTCGCTGAACCGGTAGCCGTCGCCGGTGGCTCCGGTAGTCCGGTAGGAAAGGCCTCCTGTAGCAAGGACAAGAGCATCGCAGGAAATCACCTCCTCCCGGCCGCGGCAAAGCGTCCGGACGCCCTTTACACACCCTTCCTCCACTAGAATATCCGTCACCCTCGTATTGAGCCGTACGTCCACCTGCCGCATATGAAGGAGGTTTTCCCAGGTACGGATCACGTCGGAGGAATGATCAGATTCCGGAAACACGCGTTCACCACGTTCTGTTTTCAGCTTCAGCCCGTGTTTCTCCATCAGGTCCATCAGATCCCTGTTTGTAAAGGAATAAAGCGCGCTGTATAAAAAGCGCCGGTTCGTCACCACCTGGGAAAGCTGCGTTTCCGTATCAGACGCGTTGGTCAGATTGCAGCGTCCTTTTCCGGTAATATACAGTTTCTTTCCCAGTTTTTCGTTCTGCTCCAGCAATATCACGTGATGTGCTTCTGACGCGCTGAAGGCGGCAGCCATTCCGGATGCGCCGCCGCCTGTAATAATGACTGTTTTTCTCATTGCTTTTGAGTTCCGTCAGGAACCGTCCTGTGAACGTGGGTATAAAGATGTTCGCTGCAATATTCATAATTGCCGGCGCATTTGCTGCAGTAGCGGAAATCCAGTTCCGGATTCGTCAGTTCCGTTCTTCCGCAGACCGCGCATTTATGCCGTGCAGTCTTCGCCTGCTGCCTGTCCTGCTCCCTGGAATTCTTCCGGAAGGCCCGGATATTCACGGTATGCGCGTTCCGCCTTCTCCTCCGGTATCCGTTCAGATACAGGAAAAGGATCAGCGAAAGGACCGCTCCGATGATCATGAAGACCAGCATCCATCCGTATCCGAAAACGCCGATCCTGAAGGCTCTGAAGACCTCCAGAAGATACAGGGCAAAG
>CADCQD010000264.1 GCA_902803485.1 uncultured Eubacteriales bacterium
CAGTTGTCTTTGACCGGTACGAAGGTCTCCAGCTGAGCCTTCAGACCGTTCTTCTTACCGGTAATGATGGTATAGCCCAGGCCGTGCCGGCATTCATATTCATCCAGCTCCGTCTGTACGGGCTGCCAGCCGGGATTCCAGATCACGTCGCCGTCTTTGATATAATAATAGCGTCCGCCTGCGTCCAGCGGGACGTTATTATAGCGGTAACGGGTAAGCCGCAGCAGCTTGGCGTCCTTATAGAAGCAGTAGCCGCCGGCGGTATTGGAGATCAGGCCGAAGAAATCCTGAGAGCCCAGATAGTTGATCCAGGGCAGCGGAGTCCTGGGGGTTGTGATCACATACTCTTTCCGAGCATCATCAAAATGTCCGAATTGCATAAAAACAGTTCCTTTCTTTTTGGTTACATACAGCAATTTACCTAAAGGTAAATCCATTTTAGCAAAAACAATACAGTTTGACAATGACAAACAGGTTCTTTTTCAGCACCTTTTTACCGCATCGCACGGAAACGCGCCGCCACCTCCCGGACCTGTGCCTTATGAGTCTCGGGAAGCTCGGGGAAGTCCCTGACAGTGTCATACAGCCAGTCGGCATATTCCGCGGCTTTGACAGGGTCGACCTTCCGTCCCATATCCACCCGTTCCAGATAATTGTTCTTATAAATGAGCTTCAGCACATCCTCCGGAAGTTTGATCCCGTGAAGGTCCACGCCCCATTTGATGGAGAAGAAAGGTTCATCCGTTTCCAGGAAAGCTCGCTGATAGATCAGGTGCGGGATGGGGTCCTGTTCCATTTCATTGTCCGTGCCGAAAATGAAGCGGTCTTTGTAATCACAGATAAACTCCCGGGCTTTTTCCGGATGCTTTGAAAGACTGTAGTAGATATCGAAGCAGGGCGTCAGATCCACCTTCATGCAGGGATATTTGTCAAACAGCGCGGAGAGCCGGTCAAAGTGCTCGTACAGGAAAAGGAAATGAGCGAAGGTCACCTTCAGCCGCGGATGTTTCTGAAGCATCCGGTCCACCTCATCCCATTTGTTTTCCATGACTTTCAGCGGGACGTTGTCTTTTGCGGGCTTATCATCATCCACCCCTTCCGTATAACGGAGCCAGGGCGGGCCTTCCACAAACTCATGGCTTTTCTGAATGACTCTTCTGGCCGGGATGGTCACGGCGCCGCCTACATGATACAGGACAGGCACGTTGTTTTCTTCACAGTAAGTGAAAAGCGGATCGTACATCGGATCGTCTCTCGTGACGTCAAAACCGGATTCTCCGTCTCCCAGCTTTACGCCGTCGGAACCGGCTTCTGTGAGGAGCCGGATCTGTTCGCGTACACCCTCCGGCGAACCGTCGAACCCTTCGATCCGCCATGCGGGGTTGCAGTAGATTCTGAACCAGTCTGGCATTTCCGCCTTCATCAGAAGTGCCTCGGCATCTGTAATACATCCGGAACGTCCGTGCCTTACACTGAGGATGCATTCCATATCCAGGCCGGAGGCCATATAGTGATCATGCGCATTTCTGAGGAACTGGTCCACACCGGGACCGCCGTGGCCGTGCACATGCGCGTCAATGATTCCGTGATTAAAACGCATTTGGAGTCCTCCTTTTATGCTTATATCCGGTTATTCCTTCGCAACTGACACATACAGCCCTGCCAGCTGCTTCGGCAGCTTGATCTCTGAAAGCAGCGCATTCAGTTCCTGGTCATAATTGACGCGGACCCCGGTATTTTTATTGAATACCAGGGTATTCATCTGATCCGGCGCTGAAGCGTCCCACTGCGGTATGCCGGCATGGTTCGGATCTCCGGTCCGGGCAAATGAGATGGCTGCGTTAAAGAATTCCGATTCGACCTTTTCCGTAACGCCCGGTTCCTGCAGGCCCGGCGCCCGGTCTGTAGTATGGAAAATGAATCCCAGGTCGTTGCCGTGGGCAGGAACGATGCCGCCGTAGGAAGGCATATCCAGGTCGAACATGTACTCCCAGGTACAGTTATTCAGGGCCGTCCGCCTCTTCATGTAAGAGATGATGTAGTTCCGGAACATGGCGTCCAGTGCCAGGAGATCAATGATCTTTCTGTCCGGATACGCGCGTTCAAAAAGAGGCAGCAGCCGGGAAAGATCTTCTCCGAATTCTCCGGCCAGCTGCTCGTTCATTTCGCTTTCGGTCATACGGTATTTTCTGTAGGATAACGCGCGGAAGGCATCGAATTCGCCGAAGGTGCTGCCCACCAGGAGCGGGATCCGGGAAGTTTCCGGACGGAAAGGAACCTCCAGAGGATCTCCCAGGTAGTAATCTCCGCGGAAGGGCATTTCTCCGGCATTCACGCCGTGGAAACGGTATTTCAGACGCATCTTTTTAAAGGCTGACGCCAGATCCGGGAAGGGGATCTCCGCCAGTTCATCCACGGAAGAAAGAGACAGTTCGTTCAAAAGGAATTCGCCCATCTGCCGTCCGCTGCCCACGCAGTCCACCAGCGCGCCGCCCTGGACGCCGGACATGATGATCCCTTTATGGAACAGGCCGTCCGCGTCCGGTGTCTGCAGAAGAGCGGTGACCTTCATTCCTCCGCCGGACTGGCCGAAGAGGGTCACGTTTTCCGGATCTCCGCCGAAAGCTTCGATATTGTCCCGGATCCAGCGGAGAGCCGCTACCATATCGGCGATGCCCTGGTTTCCGGAGTTCCGGTATTTTTCGCCAAAATCGGAAAGATCACAGAACCCCAGCACGTTCAGCCTGTGGTTCAGGGAAACGACGACCACATTGCCGTATCTGGCCATTTCATCGCCTTCGCAGACGTCATCGGCGGAAGAGGAGCCGAAGGACATGGCGCCGCCGTGCAGCCAGACCATCACCGGCCGTTTCTCCCCGTCTGTGCCGGGGGTCCAGATATTCAGGTTCTGGCAGTCCTCGCTGAGGGGTGTGTATCTGGAAACGTCTGTCAGACCCTTGCTTGGGGTATCCACCGTGTCCACCGCAGCGCACCCGCAGCCGTAACCTGTGGCCTCAAAAACCCCTTCCCATGAAACCGGTTCCGGATCCTGAAAACGGTTTGCTTTCGCGTAGGGGATGCCTTTAAAGATCGATAAGCCGTCATATTCATACCCGTGGACCGTGCCGCCGGTGGTCGTGACGAAGACGGCTTCATCATCATAACGGAAATATTTGCTCATATCATTACCATCCTGAAAAATGTCTGTCAGTAGATTGCGGGTCACAAAAAGGGGGATGCCTGCATACCTGCAGACATCCCCGGACGCGCGGAAGCTTACTTTGCGTTATAACGGTCTGCGGCAGCCTGATAGCATGCGATGCAGTCTTCGATATGGTAGTCTTTCAGCTTCTGGGCAAATTCTTCATAAGGCGTCGTATCATCGCCGATGATGTACTTGACCATGTATTCCTGAACCAGTGTCTTGATGTCTGTCATATAGAGAGCGATGGTCTCGTTCTCTTCTGTATTCAGCTTGACACCGCCCGGCATTCCCAGGTTCTTCGTCGGACTTGCCCAAAGCTCGATGCATTCGATCTGGGAGCTCTTTCCGTTCGGAGAAGTCGCGATCTGAAGCTTGTTTCCTGCTTCAAAGTTGGTAAAGCCGTTGCCGTACGCGCGCATCGCGTAATAGCTGAGTTCATCCGAAGGAGTCAGATCGCCTTCCGGATGCAGGATCTTGTCTGTATAGGTGATAACGCCGTCTTCTACGGTATAGGACTCGCCCTCGATGCCGTAGTAGCGGAAATTAACGCTTTCCTTGGTGAACAGGTAATCCAGCCACTTTGCCGCAAGGATCGGATCTTCGCAGGCGGTCGTCACATAGATCTCCTGGCCGACAGTTCCGTCGCCCACACACTTGGTATATTCATCGCCTTCGTTCAGAACGACGCCGGGGAAGCCCTGGAAATATACACTGTTTGAAATGGAGCCGGAATCCGTCAGGAAACTGCCGCTCATGAAACCGAACCAGATGTCATACAGCATCGTCTCGTTGTTTTCGATATTGGAATAATCGCCGGTGATGACGGGATTGCCTGCGGTGAAGTTCTTATCGATCAGGTCTTCCGCGTACCAGTCACGCATGGTATTCAGCCAGTCTTCAAAGCCGGGCATCATCGGGCCGTATCCGACCTTCTTGGTATCATAATCGTACTGCCAGTAGTTGTTGGACCAGTCGGTGTTGACGCCCCAGGCCAGCGACATCGCGGTGCCGCCGTCAGATTCCAGCGTCATGGGCGCGGACATGCCTGCGTCGCGGCACTTCACCAGAAGATCATGCCAGCCATCGATGGTGGTGGGCAGCTCTTCGCCCATTTCATCCAGGATATCCTTACGATAAGTGATACCGTACGCGGGACCCTCGCCTCTGACTTCCGTATCTGTTCCCTGGATGGTCTTGATACCGTGGAACTTGCCGTCGTCATAAGCCGCTTCCTTTTCGATCTTCGGATTTGAATGGATCAGCGCGCTGTAGTTCGGCATGTACTCAAGGAGCTCGTCCATATCGACCAGAACGCCGTCCTCGATACCCTGTTCATAACCGCCGGAGTAGGTTTCCGTACCGCCCTGGATGATGATATCGGGATATTCGCCGGTACTGAATACCATATGGAAGCGCTCCAGCATTTCCGTCTGGCCGCAGGTCTGCCAATCGATATGCACGCCTGTCCGCTCTTCCATGGCCTGAATGCCCTTGATCTCATTGGGATCCGTCAGAAGCGGGGATTCCCAAACCGTCAGGACGGTCAGGGTCTTCTTTTCATCTGTCAGCGGAAGCTCAAGCCCATTGATATTCTCTTTGGCGGTCTCTTCGCCGGCAGGTTCTTCATTTTCTGCTTCCTGTTCTGCCGCGGGGGTATTGTCCGGAGTTCCGGGCGCCGGGGCTCCGCAGCCGGCCAGCATGCCGAGGACAAGGGCAAGCGCCAGCAGCATTGCAAGATATTTCTTCATACTACGTTCCTCCCTTTTGAAGTCTCTTTTTATATCCTTAGCTCTTCACGGCGCCCAGCGTCATACCCACGACGAAATACTTCTGAACGAAGGGGTAGATGCAGAGGATCGGAAGAGTAGATACCACGATACACGCGTATTCGATCGCTTTCTTATATATGGTCGAGCTGTTCTGCAGGCTCTGGGAATTTGTTATATCCGAGGTCGTAGTGATCAGGATCTCGCGGAGCACCATCTGAAGAGGAAACAGCTCTTTTCTTTTCTGTATGTACAGCAGGGCGGAAAAATAATCGTTCCATTTCGCCACGGCTGTAAACAGCATGATCACGGCAAAGGTCGCCTTGCACAGGGGCAGGATCACATGAAACAGAACCTTCATGTCCGAGGCGCCGTCAATCCTGGCGGCTTCTTCCAGCTCCTGAGGGATATTCTGCATGGAGGTCCTCATAATGATGATATTGAAGACGCTCAGCGCGCCGGGGATGATCAGCGAGTAGGGCGTATCGATCATATGAAGCTTCCGTATGATAATAAAAGTCGGGATCATGCCGCCGTTGAACAGCATCGTGAAGGAGATGAGCAGCATAAAGAAATTCCGCATGAACATCCGCTTCCTGGAGAAGACATATCCGGCCATGGAGGTCAGGACGGCGGTCAGCGCGCAGGTAAAAATAATGTACAGCAGGGTATTTCTGTACGCCATCCACAATTTCTTATACTTCAGGATGATCCGGTAGGCGGTAAGATCCGTCTTGCCCAGGGGCCAGAAAATCAGCCGGGTATTGACGTTCAGCTTTTCCGGACTGCTGATGGAACCCATGATGATATGGATGATGGGAGCCACGCAGACAAAAGCGATGAAAAGCAGGATTATAACGTCGATGATCAGGAATATCAGTCTGCCGGGTTTGAGTTTGAATTTCATAGTAAGATCCTCTGTAAGCGCTGCGGAAAATACGGGCGGGTCTGCGAATTTACAGTCCGGAGCATCAGAACATGGAAACCTCCGCCGTTTTTTTCAGGATGAAGTTCGATGTCATCAGCATAAAGGTCCCCACCAGGGAATTGAACAGGCCCACCGCCGTGGAAAGGCCGAAGTTGGTATCCAGGATGCCGACCCGGTATACGTAGGTGTTGATCACGTCCGATACGTTATAATTGGAAGGATTGTAAAGCAGCAGGATCTTGTCCGCGCCTACGGAGAAGACCATGCCCATCCGCATGATGAACATCATGATGATCATGGGGGCGATCCCGGGAAGCGTTACATGCAGGCACTGGCGGACACGGCCCGCGCCGTCCACCTTGGCGGCGTCATAAAGTTCCTGGTCTACGGAGCTCAGTGCCGCGAGATAAATGATGGATCCGTAGCCGATGGACTGCCAGGTGCCGGACAGGATATAGATGGGACGGAACCATTTGGAACTGTTCAGCAGATTCTCGGAAACACCTCCGGTGTAACGGGCGACGGCCTCGGAAATGAAGCCGCCGGCCTTGGTGAAGCTGATCACGAGGCCCATGGCAACAACGGAAGAAATAAAGTACGGCATATAACTGATGGTCTGAACGGTCCGCTTGAAAAATTTCAGCCGGATCTCATTCAGAAGCAGCGCGAAAATAATGGGCGCGGGGAAATTGACCAGAAGGTCCAGAAGGCCGATGATCACGGTGTTCTTGATCAGTCTTCCGACGTACGGCCCTGTAAAGAAATTCCTGAAATTCTGGAGGCCGATCCATTTGCTTCCGAAAAATCCTTTCACAGGAACATATTTTTCAAATGCCATGACCAGGCCCACCATCGGGGCGTAGTGGAAGATCGCGAAATAGGCCAGGATGACGATCAGAAAGAGGTATAAAACCTTATTTCTCCGGATATCGACCAGCAGGTTATGGAAAAACGCGTGTTTACCGATGATGTACCCGCGGTAATGCTTTTTCTCTTTATTTTTGTGAGTTTTAGCCATAGAAAGTCTCCGTCTTGTAAATACAACTGGTACTATTTCATTATAAATGGATTTTTATTACAGGTCAAGCAGAATAAAAGACAATAGACGTCAATAAAACAGGGACACAGGAGGAAGGCTCTTGACGAAAGGCCGGAGCTGGGGTAAGTTTGAAAGAGGAACACATTCTTTTTCTGGAGGATGAGAGATGAAAATAACAAATATGACGCTGTATGAAGTGAAGCCGCGCTGGCTGTTCCTGAA
>CADCQD010000265.1 GCA_902803485.1 uncultured Eubacteriales bacterium
AAAAAGGCAATAATATTCCGGAATGTGCGCGGTTTTATTGCCGAATCGAATAAACGTGATTTGAAAGAGCAATAAAAATGCCGGACAGGCAGGATCTTATTGCCGGATGTAAACAAAATGCGGGCTATGGCTTCCCATATCTCCTGAGCACCTGTTTCATCGGCAGCCCAATGGCAGGTATCCGGCCGCTGCGCCAACAAGCTTCTGTCCGGCGCACCAACAGGTTTTCAGCGCGCCAACAAGCTTCCGGCCGCTGCGCCAACAAGCTTCTTGTAAATTGCGGGAATCTCTTCTATAATAATTTACGGAGCGCGGGACGGATCAAATGCGGGATGATACGCAGGCCATACGTGCGCTATGGGTGGATCGTCAGCATGCTGTTTTTCCTGTGGCAGCTGAACGGTCATCTTCAGGAAGAATGTCAAGATCATAATAAAGGAGTTACCTATGTTTTCATCTTATCTTGATTCCAGGCATGAACTGTGCCGGGAACTGGTGCGGCGGCTGGGCAGCCGCTATGTGTATGCTTCCATTCTCGGGAAGCACGTGACAGGACGCCGGTTCGTGGTGTCTACGGCTACTACGACGATTACGGAAACCAATGAAAAGCAGAGCGGCTTTGTGGTGAAGGTGAATGACGGCGAGAAGTATTCTGAATACTCGTTCACGGACATTACCGCGGAGAGCCTGGACTCGATCGAGCAGGATATCCTCCGGGAGCTGGCTTTGTCTGAGCATATTGCGTCTCAGCATGTGGATGCGGAGATCATGGCGGACGAGCCGCTGGTGCAGGACTTTACACGGCCTATGAGCGGAAAGGCGCTGAGTGTGCAGGAGATCGTTGCGAAGCTGACGGAGCTTCGGGATCAGGTCCACGCAGCTTCGGAAAAGGTCATCCAGTCCATAATGATGCTGGAAAACTATGAGACTTCTTCCATGTTCATCTCTAAAAACCGGGATCTTACGCAGAACTATTCCTGGAATTCGATGTACGGCGTCGCGGTGGCCAGAGAGGGCAGCACCATTCAGGAAGCTATGGCCAGCGCCGCGGCAAACAGCACGGAAGAGACGCTGAAGATCATGGCCGGCAAGACGGAAGGGCTGGCTAAACTGGCAGAGGAGCTTCTGGGCGCGGAACTGATCGAGCCGGGCGTGTATGATATTATTACTGCGCCGTCCATCACGGGACTGATCGCTCATGAAGCTTTCGGACACGGCGTGGAAATGGATATGTTTGTGAAGAAACGCGCAAGGGCGCGGCATTATGTGAACAAGCCGGTGGCATCGGAACTTGTGAATATGCATGACGGCGCTGCTGTACGGGTACCGGCGGAGCTTTCCCGGGAGACCTCAGGAGAAGCTGAAAGTTCCGCGGATTTCATGAATGATCCTTGTGTGGGTTATTTCTTTGATGATGACGGTGTTCTTTCCCATGATACCCAGATCATTAAAGACGGCATTCTGATTTCCGGTATCTCGGACGCCGTCAGCGCGGCAGAACTGGGTACGGTACCTACCGGAAACGGACGCCGCCAGGATCCCTCCCGGAAGGCTTATACCCGTATGACGAACACGTATTTCGCGCCGGGTAAGGACAAGCTCGAGGACATGATCAAGTCTGTTGAGCATGGATATATGCTGTTTGATACCAATAACGGCATGGAGGATCCTAAAAACTGGAACATCCAATGCGTGGCCTGCTATGGCCGGGAGATCAAAAACGGTGAGTTTACCGGAAAACTGGTGGCGCCGGTCGTTATGTCCGGCTATGTACCGGATCTTCTGATGTCCATTTCCATGGTCTCGGACGAGTGGCAGATCATCGGCGCGGGACACTGCGGCAAGGGTTATAAGGAATGGGTGGCTGTGAGTGACGGCGGTCCGTATCTGAAGGCGCGCTGCAAACTGGGTTGACGTGTTTTCGGACATTGCCGCAAAAGGACGACAGCGTCCCGGATGTACAGTCCATTACTGTGCTGAATCACCCGGTGATCCGGGAGAAAGGAAAAACCGGCCGGTTTTCGGCCGGATGATATAAAGGATGATGAAAGAAAGAATCAGCAGGATCCTCGCGAATATTCCTGAGGTTTCAGACTGGAACCTGAAGCTGAAGAAGACACGTACCAGCGAACTTTTTTACGTGGGAAAGAAGCTGGAGACCAACCGCGCGGCGGATACAGAAACCGGCGAACTGACGATCTATGTGGATAAGGATGATCAGCGCGGCGCGTCAAGCTTCTCTGTGGCTGCTTATATGACGGACGATGAACTGAAGGAGAAGATCGAAGAAAACATTTACGCGGCGGGCTTTGCCATGAATCCCTGGTATGATCTTCCAAGACCTGCCAATGCTGTGATCCCGAAAAGCGGATCCAATATCCGCGGCATGTCTCTGAAGGACGCGGCGGAGCAGGTATCAGACGCAGTCTTTGCCGCGGATCATTATCAGGACGGCTATCTCAGCGCGACGGAAATTTTTATTACGGAAACCAGCCTGGAGGTGGTAAATTCCCGGGGCGTGGACGTCAGCGCTGTGACTTATGGCGGTATGGTGGAACTGATCCCTTCCTGGGAAAAAGACGGAGAGGAAGTCGAGATCTATCATATGCTGCGCTTTGAATCCATCGATCCTGCGGATATCACGCGTCAGGTCGATGAGCAGCTGATGCTGGCGAAGGCGCGTTATGAAGCGAAGCCGCTTTCTGAAGTGATCGATATGAAAAACGCGCCTAAAGTGATCATCCAGGACGAGGAAGCCGGCGAGCTCTTTGAGTATTTTGCCTCTGACCTGACCTACCGGCAGAAGTATGAGAAGTCCAATAAGTTTGAACTGGGCGATGACGTTCAGGGCGAAAATGTGACCGGCACACGGCTGAACCTGACCATGATGCCGTATGTGAAAAACGCTTTTTCTTCCGCGTTTTTTGATGGCGACGGCGTGATCCTCCGGGAGACGCCGCTGGTCAGAGACGGGATCGCTGTTGGGCGCTATGGATCGTATAAATATGGTTATTATCTTGGGGAAAAGGATCCGGCCGGTGCGGTTCCGGTCCTGACGGCGGAACCCGGTACGAAGCCCTTTGCTGAAATGGCGAAGGAACCGTATCTTCGCTGCGTGACTTTCTCCGGGATCCAGATGGAGCCGAATTCCGGATTTTACGGCGGCGAAGTCCGTCTGGGATTCTACTTTGACGGAGAAAAAGAGATTCCGGTGACCGGCTTCTCCATTTCCGGAGATATGAATGTTTCCCGCGGCACCATGGTCTACTCCGCGGATACAGTCACCACCAGATTTTACAGCGGGCCGAAATATCTGGAAATCAGGGATATGAAGCTGGCGTAAAGGAAACTAGATAACTGAGCGGTTGCGTCCGGCGAGGGAGACACAGAAGAAAGGCGGGTCGTTATGGTAATCATTGATCATGAAAAGTGTGCAGGCTGTGGTTTATGCGTCGGTGACTGCATTGCGGAAAACATCTGTCTGGCCGATGGAAAAGCCGTCTGCAAAGGCGCGTGCATGCAGTGCGGCCATTGTGTGGCGATCTGCCCTGAAAACGCGGTTTCCATTCCCGATTACGACATGGCGGACGTGGAAGCTCTTCGCGGAGAATGCGCGGGTCTTGACATCGATCAGCTGCTGTTTACCATCAAGGCCCGCCGCAGTATCCGTAATTACGAAGACCGGCCGGTGGAGTATGAAAAACTGGCAAAGATCATTCAGGCCGGACGCTACACGGCGACCGGGGTAAACCGGCAGGACTGCCGGTTTGTAGTTGTGCAGGCAGGACTTAAGGAACTGAAAAAGATGATATGGGACAGGATCGACGAGATGCTGGATCATCCAGACGCGTTCCCGGAGGAACGGCGTATGGCGTACAAAAATATTGCGGACAAGCGTGCCCGCAATATTGATTATCTGTTCCGTAATGCTCCTGCGGTGATCTATGTTGCGGCTGACGGAGCGCAGAGCGCGTGCCTTGCGGCGCAGAATATGGAACTTGCGGCAGTATCACAGGGACTTGGCGTGATGTATAACGGATATCTGGCGGGAGCGACTTCCATGACTCCCGAGGCGCTCAAGTGGCTGGATCTTACAGATAAAAAG
>CADCQD010000266.1 GCA_902803485.1 uncultured Eubacteriales bacterium
AGCTCCGCGTTAATGCCTGCGGCGTCAAAGATCTCCGGGCACCACCGGAGCGAACGGATATCAAAGGCCATGGTACGCGTGGCCAGGGAATAGTCGATCTGCGCCTTACGGGTCAGATGCCAGACCACATAGTCCTCAATGAGATAGATGTGCTTCGCAGCCGCGTACACTTCCGGGTGATGCCGTTTGATCCACATCATTTTCGAAATGGAATACATTTCATGAGGCGACTGCCCGGTCACCTCCTCAATGTGTTCCGTGCCAAGCTTTTCTTTCAGTTCCGCGAGTTCCTCCGCTCCTCGCGGATCCGTGTAGATCATGGACGTATGCAGAGGCCTTCCTTCGCCATCGGTCATGACAAAAGTTTCTCCGAAACTGGTGACGCCAATGCCCCGGATCCCCGGATACAGTGCCGTCATTTCCGAGATCACGGCATACACGCTCTCCATGATGACTGAAATATCGATCTCATGGCTGCCGAGGACCCTGCGCACCGGATAATCCCTGTACGCTTTCCCCAGTTCCTGCCCTTCTTCATCAAACACCGTCAGCTTGCAGCCGGTGCTGCCGATGTCCAGTCCTGCGATCTTCATTGTTTTCTCCTCCGCGGCTTTTCGAGACAAAGGATGCGGAAACTGCAGCTTCCGGTTTATATCAGCAGTTTCCAGTATATACATATGGAAGCGCTTCCCGCGCCACCTCCGCCAGCCGGTACACTTTGCGGACCTCCGTAGCCCGCCGGTCCGTCATGTGGAACCTGGGGAAGAACCGGGTCACATGAAGCGGCACGCTTTCCCCGTCCGGGTTCCTGAGTTCAGAGACCCAGGAAGCCAGTTCCCGCATCTCTTCTTCTGAATCGTTCTCTCCCGGAACGATCAGCGTGGTCAGCTCCACATGGCAGGTGTTCGCCGCCTCCCGGATAAAAGCCATGACCTGCTGCCGGTTCCCCTTAAGGACTCCGGAATAATAGCGGTCCGTGAATCCCTTGAGGTCAATGTTCATAGCGTCGATGTACGGGGCGATCTCCTGAAGGACTGCCAGTTCCGCTGTGCCGTTGGTGACCAGCACATTTTTCATGCCCTTTTCCTTCACAAGTTTTGCCGTATCCCGCACAAATTCGTATCCAATTAAAGGCTCATTATAGGTAAAAGCTACGCCGATATTCCCGCGGTCCTGTGTCCGTTCTGCCAGATCCGCCAGCCTCTTCGGACTGATCTCCTCTGCCTGCTCCGCGACCCGTTCCGCCTCTTCGGACCAGGAAATCTCATAATTCTGGCAGAAGGGGCATCGCAGATTGCAGCCAAAGCTGCCCGCGGACAGGATCAGGCTGCCGGGTTCAAACCGGGCCAGCGGCTTCTTCTCGATCGGATCCAGCGCCAGGCCGGTGATTTTTCCGTAATTATACGCTGTGACCTGGCCATCCTTACAGATCCTGCCGCCGCAGAAACCCAGCTTCCCTTCATCTATATGACAATGTCTGAAGCAAACCCCGCAGATCCCCATATCGATTCCTCAAACTGCCTGACTGCCGCTAAGGCCTTTCGCAGCAAAGCCCCGCATTACAAAACTTTCATCATAATGCGACATGCTGTTCTCTTCTGCCGCCATACCTGTCAGCAGCTCATGGTCAGTAATGCCTGACTACTTCAAACCGCTGCAGCTGTATCCGTTCTCTTTCCCGGATGCCGCCCTTCTCCCGGGCGATCCGGATCTGGTCTTCTACCGTATCCACCCCCTCCAGGTTCGGAAGCAGAAGTCCCCGCTTTTGCCCGCTGCTCACGATGACGCCGTAGCGCTTCACATCCAGTTCTTCCGGAGATGAAATATCTTCGATCTCTCCAAGGACGTCTACGGTGATCTCCAGCCGCCGGAGTTCATCCGGGGTGACGGGTGAGAAACGGGGATCCCGGGCGCAGGCGCTGATGCCGTTCTCGATGATCTCCGCGGCGATGTTTTTGCGGGTCGCCATAATGGTTCCGATGCAGCCTCTCAGATGTCCGTCTTTATGGATGGATACAAAAGTGCCCGCTCTACGCCGGAGCATTTCCTCCGGAAGGCCATCCGGTATATCCAGCTTTCTTCTATGCAGCACCCAGGATTCTACAGATGCCATGGCCAGCTTCACATAAGGATCTGACTGCTCAGCCTTCCTTCTGCATTCTTCTTCCATCTTCTTTTCGTAGATTTCCAGAAATTTTCTTTCGTGGTCCTCCCCTTCCGGATAGAAGGTGCAGATGCCGTAACCTACACCGGTAACGTCCTGATGAGACAATGCCCGGGCCCTCACCTTCAGGCCATCGAAGGCACCGGCCATGATCACAAAAGACCGGTGTCCGCATTCTGCTGCTTTTTCACAGAAAACTTCATCAAAATCAAACAGCTCTCCAAAAGCGGCTCTTCCTGAGACGTCCATGATCCGCCGGTCATATTCCGGTCCCTCCGGCGCGTAACCATAGGGGCCATAGGTCTGAAGCTTGTGCGAAAGATCTCCGCTGGCGATCAATACCGCACGTCTCTCAAGATCCTCTGCCGCGTCCGCGATGATCTGGCCCAGCCGGTAGTGATCTGTCAGAGGCAGCCCGGAAAGGCCGATCCTGACGATCTTTCCGCCGCTGTATTTTTTCCGGATAAACCAGAGAGGCACCATGGTCCCGTGATCCAGCGCCGCGTCCCGCTCTCCCAGCGTTCCCGCAGGGAATTCTTCCCGGTCCGCGAGTACCGTGATCCTGTCCACAAGCTCCGTGTCATAGCTTTCCGAAAACTTTACCCCAGGCGCAAGAAAACGCTGAAAAGAGCCTTTGGCCCGGCTTCCGGGAGAAATATGGAAATAATCTGCATACATCAATGCGTGCGGGCTGGTGATGATGATGGTCTCCGGCTGCAGTGCCGCCACTTCATCCGCCACCTGTTCATATGCTCGGATCGTCTCTGTGATCTGCGCCTCGCTCCCTTTCCCGATCTCAGGTATGATCATGGGCGGATGAGGCACCATAAACGCTGCAAGAATAG
>CADCQD010000267.1 GCA_902803485.1 uncultured Eubacteriales bacterium
GACACCGTATCTTTACCGACCCCGCGTGCCAGGGTCATCGTAGCCCTTAGGAGGCGGCCGCTCTATCCTGCTGAGCTACGTGGACTTGTATAAACGGGTATTAACCCGTGCTGTGTCATTGTAGTATATTTAATGTAAGATGTCAAGAAAGAGGTGTGCATGACCCGCCATTTTTCGCGGGCCATGCATTGGTTAACAGCTGCTGATTCTGAAGATATATCAGGTCAGTCTGTTGCTGATACCAGCATTACTGCAAATCTGTTTAGCGTCTTATCATAGACGCTCCAGCAGCATGCGCCATACCATTCATGTCCATCATCAAAGAAATCCGACCAATTCGTTGTCCATTCATAGATATCAAGCGCATCTGTACCATTTGGAAACAGGACCTCATTCACTTTTTTGAAATCTTCAGGCCTGTTTCTTCTGCCGTGCACCGGTTCCATTAACGCATACCAGTAAGGAACTGCGGTTCCGATATTTTCGTCATTTGGTTCCCAGCCGGCATCATACCAGATGTTGCCATAATAATCTGTCTTTATAATATTCGGGCAGTAGAAAAACTCCCGGCAGTCCAGCGGGGAAGGCAGCGCCTTATCGATGTCATAAGTCAGCGGCTGCAATTGATCTGCACTTTGTTTCACCAGCCAGTCAAAGACAAAACGCAGCGCTTCCCTGTGAGATTTCATCCCCTCATAAGGTTTATCGTCACTTAACAGATGATACTCGACTTCACCGACAAGATGATATTCACTATCTGGATCATATTGTTTTATATATTTATAGAAAGCATCATTATCTATTCTTTTCATCGTGCATACCTTTAGATCCGAACTGCTGTACCATATCCCCGCACTTCACATTATGTGCGGTTTCTCTCTTCTTCCATTGGCGCACCTTCCTCTTGACGTATTTTGAGATTCTACATATAGTTATATCAACACTGTTTTGTATTTTCAATCAGCAGTGTTATTTTCCGGCAATAACACCGCTTCTGCCGGGCAGAGACGCGGTACAAGTGAAATGAGCGTGAATGATGGATAAGAAACAATATTATTGGATTATTTCTCTTGACAATCTTGCTGGTGACGATGATCTTCGGAAACTTCCGGTTTTTCAGGAGTATCTGAACCGGGCGGCATACTGCTTCCATGTAAACAGTATCTATCCTTCAATAACTTATCCGGCCCACACCACCATCGTCACAGGCCTCTATCCCGTACACCACGGGATCTATAATAATACTTTATTCCAGCCGGAACGGCTGGGGCGGGAGGACTGGAACTGGAAATCCCGGCGGATCCGGGGCAGGACCCTTTTCGATCTTGCCTTTGAAAAACGGCTGAAGACTGCCGCATATTTATGGCCTGTTACAGGGGGGAACCGGAAGATCCGCTATAACATGCCGGAGATTTTCCCGAACCGCCCCTGGGATAATCAGATCCTGTGTTCCCTTCGCAATGGCAGCATTCATTTCCAGCTGGAAGCCTTCCTGCATCACGGGAAAGAGATGGACGGGATCCGGCAGCCGGCTCTGGATCAGTTCCTGCACCATGTGGTACTGGATACCTTTATGAAATACAGGCCCGAGGTGCAGTTCATCCATTTTGTCGACCTTGACGCGACCCGGCATATCTTCGGACACAGCAGCCCGGAGGCGGAGGAAGCGCTTCTGCGGCACGACCGGAGGCTGAGGGAGATCTTTGATCTGGTGGAACGGATGGGACTCATGGATCAGACTCATTTCGTGATCCTGGGGGATCATTCCAGCATTGACGAACACAGCATCATCTATCTGAACACGCTGTTCCGTAACGCCGGTATGCTTTTTCTTAATAGTGACGGATCGGTCCGGGACTGGCAGGCGCTTTCGCACACCTGTGATGGTTCCGCTTACATCCATGTCCGGCATCCGGAACAGATCGCGGGCGTCCGCGCTTTACTGGAAGAGTTCAGCGCCGCAAACGGCGGCTGTATAGAAGCGGTTTTCAGCGGCGAAGAGGCGCGGCGCATGGGCGCCGGCCCCTGCAGTCTCATGGTGGAGGCTTCCCGCGGATATTATTTCCTGGATGCGGCGGATCAGGAGCAGGTCATACATCAGATCCGTCCCGAAGATATTGGCACGTCACCGCTGATTACACGTTCGACCCACGGATATTCTCCAAAGAAAGAGAACTATCAGACCTTCTTTTCCATGATGGGGCCAAGGATCCGGCAGGGAGAGACGGAAGGCCCTATGAATTTGACAGATGTCGGTCCGACCATCGCCCATCTTCTGGGCGGCGCTCTGCCGGACGCGGACGGAAGCGTTCAGATGCAGTTCTTTAAGTAAAACAGCGGGGCTGCGGCACATTTTTTGTGCTGCAGCCCCTTTCTTTCACTTTATTTCTTCAGTTCACCTAAAAGCCAGGCGTGGCACCGGATCCTGCGGCCTACCTCAGGAACGCCGGTGACGTCTTTTTCATTCACTGCCACCACCAGGACCATGCGGTTCGATTCCACCAGCATCCGGTAAAAATATTCGCCGGTGTACTCGTTCCGGATCCGCTGCAGCGCGGCGATCCTCCCCAGGAAATAATACTGGTCGCTTTCCATGCCGTGGGGCATGAAGAAGCTCTCCACCAGGGTGAAGATGTCCGTTTCATGGAGGCGGTTCATCAGATTCTCATACATTTTGACGTCATGATTCGCCAGCTGCTCCATGGCCTGCTCGTTTCCGTTGTGGGCGTCGTTCATCAGCTGGAGCCGGTACGCTTCTTCGTCATTGGCGCGCTTCAGGGCCATCTCCGGCTGGTACAGGGGCAGAAGGATCTGGGCATCCTCCGCGAGGGCGGAAAAACAGACCTTTTTAAAGCCGTTTCCCAGCAGCCCGGTCTGTTCCTGCTTGAAGACCTCAGCCACATTACGGACCGTAAAAATCAGCGCCATCCCCATGCGGAAGTCTTCGCACATGCCGATGAACCCGTTCCTCTGGGCCTGCTTCTCACAGGTGATATGCGCGTCTGAAGAGATGTGCGTGGTGGAAATGTACGGAAAATAGTATTCCGGCTGGATCTCTCCACGCTCGTCCATTTCGCCGATGACGGCGATGCCCGCGTGGCCGGAGACTTCGCGTTCCGCCATCGCCACATTTCCGTCATCCGGGAGCCCGACCACACTCAGGTGATCCGGATCCGCAAGGACCCAGGACGTCAGATCATTCAGCTGCTGCTTCGTTCTGACAGAACTGAAGCCGATAGAACGTAAAAAATGATGCATTAATTCTCTTTCCTGGGACGCAGCTCCGTAATGCCGCCCATGTAAGGCTGCAGGACCTTCGGGATCGCAACAGATCCGTCTGCGCGGAGGTTGTTTTCCAGGAAGGCGATCAGCATTCTGGGAGGTGCGACCACTGTATTGTTTAATGTATGCGGCAGATAGTTCTTGCCGTCCGCGCCTTTTACGCGCATTTTCAGGCGGCGCGCCTGGGCATCTCCTAAATTGGAGCAGCTGCAGACTTCAAAATATTTCTTCTGCCGCGGGGACCACGCTTCAATATCGCAGGATTTGACCTTCAGGTCCGCCAGATCACCGGAGCAGCACTCCAGCTGCCGGACCGGGATGTCCATACTGCGGAACAGTTCCACGGAATAACGCCACATCTTCTCATACCAGTCCATGGAGTCCTCAGGCTTGCAGACCACGATCATTTCCTGCTTTTCAAACTGATGGATCCGGTAAACGCCGCGCTCCTCGATGCCGTGGGCGCCTTTTTCCTTACGGAAACAGGGCGAATAGGAAGTCAGGGTATAGGGAAGCTCGGATTCCTTCATCTGCTGTCCGATGAACTTGCCGATCATGGAATGCTCTGAGGTGCCGATCAGATAAAGATCCTCGCCCTCGATCTTATACATCATGGAATCCATATCGTTCTGGCTCATTACGCCTTCCACCACGTTTCCGTGGATCATAAAGGGCGGAATGCAGAAGGTAAAGCCCTTATCGATCATGAAATCCCGGGCATAGGCAAGCACGGCTTCATGGAGGCGTGCGATGTTGCCCATCAGGTAATAGAAGCCGTTGCCGGAGACCCGGCCCGCGGAATCCATATCGATCCCGTCAAAGGTCTCCATGATTTCCGTATGATAAGGAATATCAAAGTCCGGAACCAGCGGCTCGCCGAAGCGCTCCACTTCCACGTTCTCGGAATCGTCCTTGCCGATGGGTACGCTGGGGTCGATGATATTCGGGATCAGGAGCATTCTGTGATGAAGGTCCTGCTCGACCTGTCTCTCTTCCTCGGTCAGCTGGTCCACGCGGTCTGCTTCTTTCGCGATCTCCTGCTTTATTACTTCCGCTTCATCCCGCTTTCCCTGCGCCATCAGCCTGCCGATCTCTTTTGAAAGCTTGTTGCGGTTCGCGCGGAGCGCTTCCACTTCGCCCTTGATCTCACGGTTCCGTCTGTCCAGTTCGATCACTTCGTCTACCAGAGGCAGCTTCGCGTCCTGGAATTTCTTACGGATATTTTCTTTCACAATTTCCGGATTTTCACGGATAAATCTGATATCTAACATCTTTCTGACCCTCACCTTATCAAAATATGCGGCAAACTTGATTGTATCGCAATCCCGGGGAATCGTCAAGCCGATTTGCAGGCGGCGGGGCGGGCTTCCGGGGGAATGTCAATCTTTATTCATGATTTATTCACAATTCGTTTTGGGACTGTACATATTTTATTTTTCTTTTGTCTATTTTTTCTTTTTAGTATAAAAGTGCTCAATGATATTGTTCTTCCGAAAGGAAAGGACATAACAATCCCCCCTTAAATGATATAGATATTCTGGTTACCATGGAAGCACCCGTCCTGACAGCGGGTGCTTTCTCATGTTCCGGCCGGCTTATTCCTCATGAAGCAGGTCCAGCACGGTCCGCGCGAAAACAGACGCGCCGGTCTCGATCGCTCCTTCATCGAAGAGGATCTCGTCACTGTGAAGCGGCCGCACCTTATCATCCTCCTTCACCCGGGCTCCGGTATTAAAGAATACGGACGGAACGAGCGCCGCGTAATAGCTGAAGTCTTCCGCGATCATCTGGGGTTCACCGATGACCGCGTTTTCTTCTCCCACGACCCGGGCGGCGCTTTGAAGCCCTTTCTTCGTAATCTCAGGATCATTGTACAGCGGCTCGGAATATACATGGAATTCGACTTCCGCGGCGCAGCCGAAGCTCTCCGCGGTATGCTCCGCGATCCGCCGGATCTTTCCGGGAAGCGCCGCGTGCAGAGCGCCGGAGTAGGTCCTGCAGGTGCCTTCCAGTACCGCCTCCCCGGCTACGATGTTATACGCGCTTCCGGCATGCAGGGATCCCACAGTCACCACCGCTGCCTGTCCGGGTTCCGTTTCCCGGGATACGATCTGCTGGAGGTTCATGACCACAGCCGCCGCGCACAGGAGCGCATCGTGACCGGTATGCGGCATGGCGCCGTGGCTGCGCTTTCCGCGGACGCGGATGATGAACCGGTCGCAGGCCGCCCAGCATTCTCCGGGCAGCGCGGATATTTTCCCGCAGGCAAGATACGGAGAGATGTGCATTCCCACCGCGTGGTCCACGCCTTCCATGACGCCCTGGCGGATGACCATTTCCGCGCCCTGGGAGATCTCCTCCGCCGGCTGGTACAAAAAGCGTACAGTCCCGGAGAAAGCGTCCCGATGAGCCTGAAGATACCGGATGGCCCCCAGGAGCATCGTCATATGCATGTCATGTCCGCAGGCATGCATTTTCCCCGGCTCTTCACTGGCAAAGGGCAGTCCCGTCTTTTCCTCTACAGGCAGCGCGTCGATGTCCGCGCGGATCAGGATCGTCTTCCCCTTGCCTTCCTTTGCCCCGCGGATCTCTCCCGTAAGGCCCGCCGGTTCCAGGTACCGGAAGCAGGCGCCCATGTCCGAAAGCTTGCGGGCAAGTCTCTTCGTGGTTTCAAATTCCTGCATGCTCAGTTCCGGATGCCGGTGCAGTTCCCTTCGGAATTCCACCAGTTCCGGCAGATATCCATGGATCTCTTCCCTGACAGGATCCATATTCCCTCCTTCTCAGGCCGCGCCCGTCTCCTGCAGCGCAGCTCTCCTGCTTATGCCGCCTCCCCGCTTCTTTCCAGCCGCTGGTTTCTGAAATACAGCAAAAGGTCGGTCCCGACCATGACAAAATTGAACACATATACGGCCAGCACGTACCACTTCGTTGAAAGGCTGCTCATATACGCCGGATTGATCAGCTTGGAAATGATGCCGCAGATGTATCCTGAAAAGATCAGGATCAGAAAGGTCAGGCTTTTTCCTTTTGTCGAACGGGCCTTATAGGATTTATACGCGTTGATCGGCCATGAAATGCCAAAGCTGATCAGCATCAATGTTTCCAGAATCTCTGCCATTTTCTTTTCTCCCTGTCTGATATTGCCGGATGCCCGGTCTACTTCCCGATCATCTGAAGCAGTTCCGCCTCGTCAATGATCCTGATCCCCAGTTCGCGCGCTTTCTGAAGCTTGGATCCGGCGTCTTCGCCCGCCACCAGAAGATCCGTTTTCTTACTGACGCTTCCGGTGCACTTCCCGCCGTTCTTCTGGATCAGTTCCGTCACTTCCTTGCGCCCCAGGGTGGGGAGCGTTCCGGTAACTACGATCGTGAGTCCCGCGAGGGCTTCCCCCGCATCCCCGGTTTCCGTCATCTGCATCCGAACGCCTGCCGCACGCAGCGCTTCGATGGTCTCCCGGTTCCGCGGATCCGCGAAGAATTCCGTAATGCAGCCGGCCGTCGTTCCTCCCACGTCCTCGATGGCCTCCAGTTCTTCCCGGGATGCCGCCATCAGGCTGTCCAGATCCTTAAAATGCGTCATGATGTCCCGGGCGGTGCGTTCGCCCACGTTCCGTATGCC
>CADCQD010000268.1 GCA_902803485.1 uncultured Eubacteriales bacterium
GAACAGGTTTTTGCAGATCAGGACCCCCAGCACGGCGTCGATGGCATTGCAGGTCTCCATGTTATAGGCCGGTTCATGATCTGTCCGCAGGTATTCGATCCCGAGACGGTCTAATAGATCATAGGTCCGGAGTTCCCGCGCGAGCCGCCCTTCTGTGTTTTCCGGCCTTCCGTGATATAATTCCATGATGGTGTCTTTTCCTCTCTCTTAAGTCTTTATATCCGGATGCCCAGATCCTTCAGTTCCTCTTCCGCCTGCGGTTTGTCCCGGAATACGATGCCGGCCATCCCGGCTTCCCGCGCGGCCTGTATGTTCCTTCTGGAATCATCCAGAAAAACGCAGGTTCCGGGGTCCAGGCCGAAGGTATTCAGAAACAGCCGGTAGATCTCAGGTTCCGGTTTCACCATATGTACCTTGCAGGACCAGATGCCGCCGTCTGTTTCCTCCACGCATGCCAGCTCTTCCGCGCAGTCCCGGAGCGCGTTCCAGTTCATATTGGACAGATAATAGACGCCATAGCCTTTTTCCTTCAGTTCCCGGATCCACGGGATGGCATAATCATACATCCTTATCATGCCTTCGTAGCTTTCCATACACTTTGAAATAGCCGGCGCCATTTCCGGGTCATTACGGATAAAACCTTCCAGAAGCTCTTCGTTACTGAGCACGCCCCTGTCCAGTTCTGTCCACATGGGAGAAAAGACCGTAGCCGCGGCAAGCCGCTCCAGCATTTCTTCCGATTCCGCGTAGCGCCTGAACCGGACCTGCCACTGGAAGGCCGCCAGCACATTCCCTACGTCAAATACGATATGATCGATCATAAGATGCGGTTCCTTTATCAAAACAGATATGGCAGGAAATTATACAGATACTCCGCCACTCTCGGATAAGAATGCTCGTACCCTTCCTCCACCAGGTAATGGAAATTGCCGGCGGAAAGGTCATCGCTGAATTCAAAATATTCCGGGAACTTTTTCATCTCCTCCACCATGGGCGTCAGATTCGGATACGCGATGTCCTCCGTTCCCGTAGCCGCGAAGATCCGGTAATCCGCCTTTGTGAAGCCGGCTTCTTTGATCCTTCCGATCATATACTGCACCGTCTCCTGAGGCTTCGTCTGCCCGCCCCGCATTTCCACGGCCCAGCAGTCGCCGCTCAGCGGCGCGAAATCCGCAATGACGTCCAGATTATCCGTAAACGCGTACCAGGTGGTGCCGCCCCCCATGGAGAACCCGGAAAACGCCCGGTGCTTTCTGGAAGCTCTCAGTCCTTCCGGTGTCACGATGCCCTCCGCGAAGGTCCGGAACGCGCTCTCGACCGCAGGAATCAGATCCTCCCGGAGTTCCTTCTGGAAAAACCGGATCTGTTCATTACCGTAGGCAAAACCTTCCTCCGGCTTCTGATCCGCCTTTGCCCCGCGTTTATAGTATGTTGGGAACACCACGATGAACGGCTCTGCCTCTTTCTCGCTGAAGGCGTAATCCAGCTCGTTTTTGATCAGGCTGGAATCCAGCCAGGCGTCCGGATTGCCGCCGCCCCCATGCATCACATACAGCACATTGTACTTCTGATCCGCGTCTTCATCATAGCCAAAAGGCAGATAAACGTTCGCGTACTTTTCCACCTCCGCGCCGCAGGCATCTGTTGAAACATAATTAAGGCGCCGGATCGTTCCCCGGTATTCCACGTCATGCTGGCGATAATATTTCATGATTCCCTCCTGATTCATTCTTTATGATCCGTTTCTGAAGGATCATATGAAAATGAGGATACCGGGATGCCGGTATCCTCATGATGACCTTCTGATCCTGATATCATCATATACAATGATCTTATAAAGTGTCAAGGTCAGGTCAGTTAAAATCCCGGGAAGCGACCAGATTTCCGTCCGCGTTCCTGTATTCCACCCGGATGCAGACGTCGTCCACATACTGCTGAAGGTACTCCACGCCGGACTGGAACACATAGGAGGTCAGTCCCAGATAAGATTCCAGCGCGTTTTTGATCTGCTCGTCAGAAGCATTCGCCTGGGCAGTGTACTGTGTGGTGATCGTAATCGTATGCCCGTGGATCCCGGTGCTCGTCGTGGTGGTTCCGAGGGAAAGCAGATTCGTCAATGAAGACGTCAGGTTCGCCGAATCCAGCCACTGGTTCAGGATATCACTTTTTGTATTCTCAATTTCATCCTTTGTATCTGATACGAATCCGCTCCATACACGGCCCAGGGATTCCAGTTCTGAGAGATCCCGGTTCCCGAGCGCCTCTCTGGCATGATCGAAAATATCCTGCATTTCCGTCTTTTCTTCTTCATCCATCAGGTTTCTGTCAGAAGAGGAAAAAGCGCTGAAATCCATGTTTTTGTACGTCCGGATGATCTCGCGGATGGGCTGTCCGTATTTTCTGTACATCCGGATCATGTCCTTCATACCGGCCTCATCACGCTTCTGATAAAGATCTCTGATCTTTCCTTCAAGATCTTCCGCCGTACTCCTCTCCTCATCTGTCAGATCGTCTTTTTCTTCATCCGTAAAAAACTCATCTTTTGCTTCCTGATACAGGCGGATCACTTCCTGAATGGGCGCGCTGAAGGCTTCCCATTCGGACTTCAGTGCTTCCAGGGCGCCGGTGTCTTTTTTCTCAAGCGCGTCTTCACGGCGCAGCTTCATATCCCGGAACCTGGCCTGTTCATCCGCGGTCAATATGCTTTCATCGGAAAAGAACATGCTGCCGATGGCGTCATAGGCGCTCTGCGCTTTTTTCGAGCCGCAGGCAGATAAGCTGAGGATCATGGCCGTCGTGATCATCGCGAATAACATCTTTTTCATTTTTATTACCTCCTGTGTATTCTTCCGGTTTTTCCCGCCGGATCTGTTTTCTGCGTTTACTATAACGCCGTAAGGATCCGTTTCTGTAATCTAGCTTTTACATGCCGGAAAAGGGGCTGCCTGATCTAAGGCAGCCCCGGGTCTGGACTTGTATGTTCAAAACGAGGATCAGTTATGCACAGAAATGTATTCCACAGAACTGTAGGAAGAATCACTGAATCCCTGCCAGCTGAAGTATACGATCCTGGTGGAGTTGTTGCTGTCATAATTGCACTCCGCCGCGTAGAATCCGTCTTCCGTGACTTTCATGACAAACAGGGATATCTTTGCCGCGGTCCGGATATGCGCGCCCGCGCCTGCCTGCGTTACCCAGTATCTGCTGCTGTCCGGTGTAAATACCGCGTTCGCGACGATCCTTGTGTATTTTCTCGGATCCGCGTCCGTATCTCCATAGAGCATAAACTGCAGCATCCTTGCGTAGCCTGCGCTGTAGCCCGCGTATACATTCACCAGTTTTCCGCCAATGTTCGCGTATGTAAATCCTGCTGACGCTCTTGTTGTTTTCTGGGATCCGTCCGCGTTCCAGTTCAGGAACTGGCATCCGACCGGTACCTGCATTCCGTTGATCGTCGCCCATGCAGTCGTCGTATAATCCATATCACCGTGTCCGGTCCACTCGAAGAAGATGTGTCCTCCTGTACTGTCGCCGCTGGCCTGGAAGGTGATCCCGCTGCAGTTCGCCCAGCCAAACTGTCCATTAAAGTATACATAGTAGAAGCCGCCCCAGGATCTGCGGTTCTTCAGAATAAATACGGTGCTTCCCTGCGGAACGCTGACCAGTACCTGTGCCGAATCGCTTGCGGAGCAATGCAGATCCAGAGAAGACGCGCTCACACTTACGGTCGCCTTTTCGGCGATGGAGAGGTATGCCGCGAAGGCCCATCCGATCTGGTCATTGACCATTACATGATAAAAACCGTACGACGTCTTTCCTCCGTCCAGGATCGTCAATACGGATCCACTGGAAACTGTAGTGATCCTGTCGGAAAAGGCTGACGCCTTTGCCCGGATGTAAAGGCCGGACTTCCCGGAGTTTACGATACCGTACAGCTGAGCTGCCGTGGTTCCTGCCGCCTGTGCTTCCACAGTAGGCGCGGGTGCCGTGATCCCGGCAAACGCGAGTGCTTTACTTGCGGGGCCTGTAAGGATCGTAACGATCGCCAGGCACAGGGCCATCTTCTTCATAAACGCGCGCTTTCCGGAAAATACGGAGGAGCTGCTTTTGTTTGTCTTTTCTTGTGACTGTTTCATGATCTTTCTCCTTTCAAAAAATGCTTTGATCGCTGTTTTATTCATATTGAGTGTCCATAAGAGCATCATCGGGATCGCCATTTTCCTACCTCGCCTTTTCTGTATCGTCTGCTTTTTCGTTCTCTCCGTACCCTTCCGGTTCGGATCTCTGTTCTTGCGTACAATATAGCATGAGGCTTATTATGGTCCGTAAACTGTCTTTTCCCTTACTTTGTGTCCCTGTATCTGGCTGCCAGGCTCTCAGCCGGCCCGTCATGATCTCCCGTTTCCTTCCTCTTCTCCATCTGCTTTTCCCTGATGCTGTTTTCTATGCCGTCCGTCACCTTGTTTCCGATATACCCGACCACCAGGTAGATCACAAATGCTGCCAGGAAAAATAACACGAAGTACATCCAGCTGTCCATGTAAGCTCCTCCTTATAAAAAACTGTGTGACGTCTTGAAGTTCAGGCCGTAGGTGCTGACACCCGTATTCGGATCCAGAGCCAGGAAGGCCTTCTCTATAGAGGTCATCAGCATGTTCATACCGGTCTCGTCCATATAGCCGTACCTTCCGTTCTTCCAGCTGGTAAACTCGAACCGGTACTGTCCGACGCCTGAGGGTTCGTGAAAATCCACCCGGTACAGCCTTGCCGTGTAGTTCTTTGCGGTAAACTCCACTTTTGACGAGGTGTTTCCCTTCATAGCGCACGGAAGCAGCATCTTCTCAAGTTCCTTTTTCAGTTCAACATAAGAACCGATCTTCGAAGTGAACAGTTCACCTTTTTCCGCGAACCTGTATTCTCTTCTGATGATCTTCCCGTCATCACGAAGCTGGCTGATCTGTTTTCTCTTTTTCAGGCCGATGGCAACCGCGGCTGCGAACACTACTGCAATTATCAAATAGATCATCATATCCGGCATCTCAGGTATCCTCCTTCACAAGTTTTTTCTGTCTCAGGATCAGCGCTCTTCCGGCATCCGGGTGGTTTCTCTGTCCTGGTATGCGCTGCCGCCGTTCATCCGTTCCGTTTTCCTGCGGTTATGGATCTCGGAGATCTTATCCGCGGCTTTGTTTACCCCCTTGTCCACTGCTTTTTCAAACATGCGGATCAATATAAAACCGACGATGGAAACCGCAAGGAATACAGCTGCCGCGATCACCATGCTGTCTGTTTTCACCCCTGCAAGCACTCCGAAAAGCGCTCCGAAAATAATAGAATTGTACGCGTAAGTTTTGTTCATGACCATATCTCCTTTTCTTTTTTTATTGTTTTTTCTGTTTCTGTTTCGTTCCTGCCGGAACTTTATCTTGTATACAGGATAGCAGAATGCCTCCGCGGTCCCGTAAATTGTCTTTTACAGGGCCGCGGAGGCATAAAAATGCCGGCCGTTTTCACGGCCGGCAGGCATGCGGCGATTTTCCGCTTTATTCTTATTCAAAGAGTTCCGCCATGTATTCCATC
>CADCQD010000269.1 GCA_902803485.1 uncultured Eubacteriales bacterium
CACCTTCATCTTCTCCGGCACCATCATGGACAATATCCGCTACGGCCGCCTGGACGCGACAGACGAGGAATGCATTGCCGCGGCAAAAGCCGTCCACGCAGACGACTTCATCCGGAACATGGAGCAGGGCTACAACACCCCCACCAACGAACGGGGCGCAGGCCTGTCCGCCGGCCAGCGGCAGCTGATCAGCTTCGCCCGGACCCTGCTGTCCGACCCCAGGATCCTGATCCTGGACGAAGCCACCTCCTCCATAGACACCAACACCGAACGCCTGGTGCAGGAAGGCATCGCGGCACTTCTGAAGAACCGGACCTCCTTCATCGTAGCGCACCGGCTCTCCACCATCCAGAACTGCGACCGGATCATGTACATCGAAGCCGGCCGTATCGCGGAAAGCGGCAGCCACGAGGAATTGCTGGAAAAGAAAGGCTTGTATTACGATCTGTACATGAGCCAGAGGATCGCGTTCCTGAAAGAATCCGCATAAGCGGCCAGGAGCAGCCAGGGGGACGGTTCTATTGGCTGGGCAGCCAGGGGGACGGTTCTATTGGCTCATAGAGCCAATAGAACCGTCCCCCTGGCCATTCCCCCGGCCATTCCTCTGGCTATTTTGAACAGATAAAGACCACCGAACGCTGACAAGAAAGCTGGTTTCGGTGGTCTTCTCATTATTTATATGTTCCGGGACTATCTTAAGACGGGGGGCGGCCAATAGAACCGTCCCCCTGGCTGTTATAGTTTGATGATGGCGGGATCCCGGTGCCTGAGGCCCAGGGCCGCCAGGCTCTCGTGCATCCGCCGGACGGTGTCTGTGTCTGTATACACATCCGGGGAGTGGGCGTCCAGTGCGCAGCAGACATCCGCGCGTGCTTCGCCCGCCATTGCCCAGAAGTCCGGATCCGGGTAGTTTCTGGACTCGTAGAAGCCCAGTCGGTTGTATTCCAGCTGGACGTTCATCGACACTAATTTGCGTACAAATTCCGCCATACGCGCTTTGTATACTTCCCGGTCTCCGGTGAATTTGATCAGATCCGGATGGGCAAGATAAGTGAATACACCGGTCTGCATGCCTTCCAGGCAATCGCTGATGTAGCGGTCCATGGTCCCGATGCTGTCCGTGGGAGCGCCGGCATAGGTGCATCCGCCGTGATCCAGATATGCGATATGCTGCCCGAGGATGAAGTATTCGATCCCCTGCGCTTTGTAGTACGACAGCATCTCATCAAAACAGGACGCGACGTATTCCATTTCCATACCCAGATGTATGGTGATCCTGTCCCGGTACTCCTCCCGGAGTTCCCGGATGGACCGGATATAGTCCTTCACCAATGCCTCGTCCGGCCGGAAGTTTCCGGCGCTGTATTCGTCCAGCCTAAGATATGAGTGATCAGAAAATCCGATCTCCTTATAGCCTGCGGCAATGGCAGCTTCAATGTATTCCCGGTCCGTACCGCGGGCATGGCCGCAGCGGACGGTATGTGTATGCAGATTGATCATGATTTACCATCCCAGGATCTTCAGATATTCACGGCTTCTTCTCGCGCACTCCAGCGGGCTGAGATCATAGTGGCGGTCCTGCTCGACCACGACCCACTTGGCGCCTGCCGCGATCGCGTTCTCCAGTACCGGCTCCCAGATCATCTGGCCGAAACCGACCGGACGGAATTCAAAGAAGCCTTCTTCTTTTTTCTCTTCCTTATTCGCAACACCAATCAGCTGGTACATGTTCTGAACGCTGCCCTTCTTGATGGAGTCCTTCAGATGGACCACCGGAAGGCGGCCGGTGTACTTCGCCACATACTCCGCGGGCATACCTGTAGCCACGTCGCACCAGCAGGTATCCAGCTCCGCCGCAAGGACATCGGCGGGAACCGTCTCAAACATGCGGTCATAGCCGTAATCGCCCTCAGGAAGGCGTACAAATTCGAAGTCATGGTTGTGGTACAGGAATTCCATACCTGCAGCCTTGATCTTCTCTCCCATTTCCTGAAGCTTGGGCAGGAAATTCAGGAATCCCTCCGGATTCACCGGGCGATACTGCTCCGGAATGTGCGGCATTACCATATAAGTAACGCCCAGCGTCTTATAATCCTTGATCGCTTTATCCAGATCATCCATCAGTTCATTGAAAGGCACGTGGGCGCTGATGGGTACCAGGCCGATCTTATCCAGCACTTCCTTGATGTACGCCGGATCCAGACCATAGAGACCAGCCAGCTCTACGCCATCGTAACCGATCTCCTTCACGCCCTTCATCACTTCTTCAAATCTCTCAGGCGTATCCTGGAGAAGGTCTCTCAGGCCGTAGACCTGAACAGCAACAGGCAGTTTACTCATATGCGTTCTCCTTTTCTGCATAATATTATGTCAACAGCATTCTCCGCCGATGATCACTGTTTCCTGCAACTAACATACAATGAAATACGGCGGATGTCAATGTTCCGCCCCGCAACATACGGCAGATCATTTCAGCGGCTGAATAAAGCCGCTTCATTCACGGACCTTATATCCACTCAGAGCCTGACCGCGTTACCCACAGGTCATCGATCTCCCTGCCGCGTCCCGGACAATGCGTCTGCGGCGGCCGGCTCTTCACTGATGCCGGCGCTTATATGACATTTTTAGCACATTCCGCGGGCTCCGTCAATGCCATCGCCGGGCCGGCACATTATGAAGATTTGTACTGTTTTCTGTCGTGTTTATCTCTTGCGGTCCCGGTCATTTTTCGATAGAATGAACATGCAATTACAAGAATTTACCCATAAAGGAGATTTTGATTATGCTGGTGACAATGAAAGAGATCCTTGATAAAGCGAATGCGGGCTGGTACGGCGTACCTGCACCGAATGTAGGAGGTGAGCGGGAAGCCCGCGCGGCCATCGAAGCCGCAGAAGAACTGAATTCCCCCATGATCCTGGACGTGAGCTATAACGCGCATCCGGACCTGGTATTCCTGGGTTCCTACCTCACAAGGCTGGCGGATCAGTCCACAGTACCTGTAGCCGTCAATCTGGATCACGGCGGACACGCCTCCATCGCGCAGCTACGTGATCCCATCACCGCACTCCGCGCCGGCTTCAGCTCCATCATGGTGGACCGCTCCATGTTCCCCTTTGAAGAAAATCTGCGCATGGTAGCAGAGATCGTCCCCATTGCGCATGCAGTAGGCGTCTCAGTAGAAGCCGAACTTGGCCACGTAGGCGAAGGCGCCAACGCGGACGCCACATCCGTACTGACGGATCCCTCCGAAGCACTGGAATACATCGAGCGCACCGGCGTCGACTGTCTCGCGGTATCCATCGGCTCCGCCCATGGCGCATACGCGAAAAATATCATTCCGAAGATCGACTTTGACCGCCTGCACGAACTGAAAAAAGTCACGAACCAGTTCCCGCTGGTAATGCACGGCGGCTCCGGCACCGGAGATGAAAACATCCGCCGCGCCTGCCAGGAAGGCATTAACAAAGTCAATCTCTGCAACGAGCTCCTGCAGGCAGCCGCAAACCGCCTGAAAGAAGCAGATCTGACCGGAAACGGCGCATACGCGCTCTTTGATATCCTGATCGCCGGCTGGAAAGACCGCCTGATGTTCCAGATCGAGAACATGGGCGCCGCCGGAAAAGCCTGGGCCACAGGACCCAAAGGCGTCCGTACCGACGTACAAACCACCATGGCCGAATAACGGA
>CADCQD010000270.1 GCA_902803485.1 uncultured Eubacteriales bacterium
GGTGAAATACACCGGGATCTGCGGCTCGGACGTGCCGCGGGTGAACGGCAATGCCTGCCATTTCTTCCCGATCATCCTGGGCCATGAATTTTCCGGCACGGTGGACGCGGTCGGCGAAGGCGTGACGGCGGTCGCGCCCGGAGACCGGGTCGCCGGCATCCCGCTGGTCCCCTGCATGAAATGCGCGGACTGCCAGAACGGGAACTTCTCCCTCTGCAAGCACTACAGCTTCATCGGCTCCCGGCAGTCCGGCAGCTTTGCCGAATACGTGGTGGTGCCGGAAGGCAACGTCTTCCGCTTCGACGACGAAGTCAGCTTTGAAAAAGGCGCCCTGTTCGAACCCTCCACGGTAGCGGCGCACGCGCTCCGCTGCGCGGATTACAGGGGCGGCAGAACGGTCGCCGTGCTCGGCTGCGGAACGATCGGCCTGCTGGTGCTGCAGTGGGCGAAGATCTTCGGCGCGTCGACGCTCATCGCGGTCAACCGGAGCCGGGAGCGCCTGCCGCTTGCGGCGCGCCTCGGCGCGGACCATACGGTCAGCACCCTGGACGAAGACTGGATGGATCAGATAATGAAACTGACCGGCGGCCGCGGCTGCGACTACGTCTTCGACTGCACCGGCAACGCCGATTCCATGAAAAACGCCTTTGCCCTGGCGGCGAACAAGGCCGACGTCTGCATGGTCGGCACGCCCAAGAAGGAAATGAGCTTCAGCGTGAAGGAGTGGGAACAGATGAACCGGAAGGAATTCCGCCTGACCGGTTCCTGGATGTCCTACAGCGCGCCCTGGCCGGGCGAAGAGTGGGCGCTTACGGCGCACTACTTCAAAACGGGCGAGCTCGTTTACGACGAAGCCATGGTCGACCGGATCATGGGACTGTCCGAGATCGCGGACGCCTTTGAACTGTATAAGACGCCGGGGCTCGTGAAGGGCAAGATCCTCATTGACAGCGAGAAGTAAGAACCTGAAGATAAACAGCAAAGGAGCATCAATATGCAGAGAAATACCTTGCACGACATGATCTATAAGCGGAACATCGGGATCCACTGCGGCATCCCGTCCTACTGCACCGCCAGCGGCATCGTGATCGAAGCAGCCCTGCAGCAGGGCAAGCGCTTCGGCGACGATATCCTGATCGAAGGCACCTCCAACCAGGTGAACCAGTTCGGCGGCTACACCGGCATGCGCCCCGCGGATTATAAGGAGTTCGTGTATTCCCTTGCGGACAAGGTCAAATTCCCCAGGGATCAGATCATCCTGGGTGGCGACCATCTGGGACCGCTCGTGTGGTGCAAGGAGCCGGAAGCGTCCGCGATGGCCAAGGCCAGGGATCTGGTGCGGGAATTCGTGCTGGCCGGATACAAGAAGATCCATCTGGATACCAGCATGCGGCTGGGAGATGATTCCGTGACCGAGCCGCTCTCTACGCGGACGATCGCCCGCAGGGGCGCGGAGCTCTTCAAGGTCTGCGAGGAAGCCTATCAGGAGCTGCTGAAGAAGGATCCGAACGAACAGCGCCCTGCCTACGTGATCGGCAGCGAAGTCCCCATCCCCGGCGGCGAGCAGGAACTGACGGACCAGATCGCCATCACCAAGCCCGAGGACCTGCATGAGACCATCCGGATCTACCAGGAAGAGTTTGAAAAGCAGGGCATGGGCGATCTTTTCTCCTCCATCGTCGGCATCGTGGTGCAGCCCGGCGTCGAGTTCGGCGACGAGAACATCGCCCGCTACGACCGCACGGAGACCGTGGCGCTCAGCAAGGCGATCGCCCAGTATCCCGGCATCGTACTGGAAGGCCACTCGACCGACTACCAGTCGCCCAAGCAGTTAAAGGAAATGGTGGAAGACGGCGTCGCGATCCTGAAGGTCGGTCCCGCGCTCACCTTTGCCGCGAGAGAAGGCCTCTACGCGCTCAGCCTGATGGAAAAGGAACTGATTCCCGAAGAAAAGCGGGCGAACTTCATTGAAGTCGTGGAAGAGCGGATGCTGGCCAATCCGAAGAACTGGGAAGTGTACTACAAGGGCACGGAAGAAGAAAAGGCCCTGAAGAGAAAATACAGCCTTTCCGACCGCAGCCGCTACTATTTCGCCGATCCTGCCATCCAGGCGGCGATCAAGAAGCTCTGCGACAACATCGACTCCGTACACGTTCCGCTCGGCCTGCTGCACCAGTACTTCCCGGTCCAGTACATCCAGGTTCGCGACGGCAAGCTCAGCCGCAAGGCCATGGAACTGGTCAAGGCGAAGGTCATCGACCGCATCGAAGACTACAACTACGCGACGAAATACAATTACATGATCGGAGACATATTCCTGGGGTAAGACATGACAAGAAAACGGAGCCTTCGCGAAGGCTCCGTTTTGAGTTTAAACCGCGGAGAAAAACAAAGGCATAGTTGCTTTTCTAAATTATTGCGAGTATAATCATACAAGTTTTTATCCCCTTGGAACGGAGAGGGAAACGCATGAAAGAAACTGCCGTTCCATGGCTGTGAAAAAACTTGAATTTGACAATTATCGGAAATGGTAATTTGAAAAGCGTCTTCATATTCAAAAACCATGGTATCAGTTGTATTCCGGTGATTTAACATTGCAACAGGAGGCATACAGACATGATAAGAAACTGTCTGTGTTACATCGATCCGGGTACAGGAAGCATGCTGCTGACAGTCATTCTGAGTTTAGTGACTTCGGCAGTTTTCTTGTGCAGAGGATTGTTGATTAAACTGAAAGTCAAGCTTTCCGGCGGCGAGATCGAGGATACGGGAAAAGTCCCTTATACCATTTTCAGCGATCATAAACGTTATTGGAACGTTTTTGAACCGATATGCGACGAGTTCGAGAGGAGGGAGATTCCCTGTGTTTATTTGACGGGATCGGAAGATGATCCTGTGTTCTCGAAGGAGTACAAATACGTAAAGGCAAAATTTGTTGGAGAAGGCAATAAATGCTTTGCTGCTCTCAATACGATGCGAAGCTATATCTGCCTGTCAACCACGCCAGGCCTTGACGTGCTGCAATGGAAAAGATCCAAAAATGTTGACTGGTATGCGCATACCTACCATGCGTTAGAGGATGGACTGCTGTACCGCATGTTTGCGCTGGATTTTTATGATGCGATCCTTGCAACCGGAGACATTCATTACCCGGTCATTCGGGAATTGGAAAAACTGAGAAACATGCCGGAAAAAGAGATCGTTACGGTCGGCAGTACTTATATGGACCGGCTGCAGGCACAGGCACAGCATTATGAACGGAAAAAGAACGACGTTACGACAGTTCTGCTGGCTCCGTCATGGGGAGACAGCGGTATTCTCAACAAAAAAGGAGAACCGTTCATTGAAAGTCTGATCCAAACCGGGTACAAGATCATCATCCGCCCGCACCCTCAGTCAAAAGTCTCTGAAAAAGAACTGCTGGAACGGCTGCAGGCGAAATTTCCCAACAGTGACATGCTGGAATGGAACTACGATAACGACAATTTCAAAGTCCTTTCCGGAGCGGATATTTTGATTTCCGACTTTTCCGGGGTCATGTTTGACTATACGTTCATTTTCGACCGTCCGTTTATTTATACGAACGATCAGTTCGATCCTGCGCCTTATGAAGCAGCCTGGGTGGAAAGGAAGCCGTGGCTTCTTGACGTTCTGCCGAAGCTTGGACGTGAACTGAAGGACGAAGACCTTGGCCATATCAAAGAGGTTATCGATGAAACGATGGTCTCTCAAGCTTATAAGGAAAACCGGGAAATCTGCAAAAACGAAGCCTGGCAGTACAGAGGCAAAGCGGCGGAAAGAACGGTGGACTATATGGTCAGAAAATATGAAGAATTGAAAAACGCGGAAACAAAAGAGGGAAAGAAATGATAGGAACATTGCTTTTTAATCTGATTATCGGACCGCTGAAAGTTCTTCTTGAAGTCGTTTTCAGTGTTGCTTACCGGATTTTCGGGAATCCGCTTCTGGTGCTGGTATCCATGAGTGTCGTCGTCAATTTATTTGCTCTGCCGCTCTATAAACGGGCTGACGCCATTCAGGAGGAAGAAAATAAGAAGCAGGCGGAAATGAAGCCGTGGCTCGA
>CADCQD010000271.1 GCA_902803485.1 uncultured Eubacteriales bacterium
CATGGTGATCCCGGATGATTTCGGCGCCGGCGAGGAGGACCGCATAGACATCAGTGTCCGTAAGAATACCGACGTAATGAATGTTTCCAGACAGGTAATCGCTTTTTGCAGAAAACACGGCCTCGATGAAACGCGCACATATCTGTCCGGCCTGTTTCTGGAGGAAATGGCCGGCAACGTTGTGGAACATGGTTTCAATAAAGATAAAAAATCCCATTCAGTGGATATCCGCGTAGTTTTTAAGAATGACGATGTGATCCTGCGGATCAAGGATGACTGCATACCCTTTAATCCCGCGGAGCGGCAGGAGATCTATGATCCCAAGGACCGGTTGAAAGGCGCCGGCATCCGTATGGTGTATAAAGGTGCCAAAGACGTGCAGTATCAGAATATTCTGGGTCTGAATGTACTGACGATCCGGATATAAGAAAAAATCAAGGCAGCCGCTCTGGTTTTCGGAGGTATCCAAAGAAAACTTCAGAGCGGCTTTCCTATTGCTTCAGATATGGTTTCTGCTGACATACGCCTGTTCCGTGATCATTTCACGATCAGGTCTTCCAGGGCTTTGCCCTCATTCAGCACGTCCAGATCGATGTACTTTTCCCCGCCCTCGTACCCCTCGAGGACTCCTCTGTTCAGGTAATGCCAGAGGTACCAGTCCCCGTGATAATTCCATTTGAGCGGGGTATACAGACTGGAGATCCAGAAGGGATGGGAGTCGAACGTCCCTTTCAGATATTTATCGTACACGTCGGACCGGGTATAGATCATGGGTTTCACACCGTACTGCGTTTCCAGCGCGGCTGTAAACACGGACAGTTCTCTTACCACATCCTCTTTCAGCGGCGGATTTTTTTCTTTATCGCCGTAATAATCCACAACGACTGCGGGGATCAGCCTTCCGGTCAGATCGCTTCCTGCGGCACTGATGTAATTCTCCGCCTGCGACGCGCCGGGACTGTCATAGGAGAAGAAGTGGTAAGCGCCTGAAAGAAGGCCGGCTTCCTCCGCGTTCTTCCAGTTTTCCTGAAAACGTTTATCCTGATGAGAAGAGCCCTCGGTCGCTTTGATGTAAGCAAACGCGATCCCCTGGCCTTTGAGTGTTTTCATGTCCACGTCGGCCTGGTATGCAGACAGATCGACACCGATCGTACTCCGCTTTTCATTTACAAACCATCGGTTGATGAAAATGATCTTTGCTTTGGCAAGTCCGAAAACGGTGAAGAAGACGGCCGCAAGGATCAGGACGGCTGCAAGGGCTGCTTTCCATAGCTTTTTCACGTGGTTTTTCTCCTTTCATATGGCTGCGCAGTATTTTGACGGTCCTTTCCGCCTAGACCCTGGGGATCGTGACGGTTACGACCGTTCCGCCGCCGGCGCGGGGAGCTGTTTCCAGCGTTCCTCCGCACATAAGCTCCAGACGTTCACGCACGTTCCGGAGCCCGACGTGCCCTTCCGGATCCTCCGGTTCTGATCCCATGCCCGGTCCGTCGTCCTCCACCGTGATCACAGCGTGGTCCTCTTCAGCCCAGGTGCGCACCGTGACGTGCTCCGGGCTGATGCCTTTGCCGAGTCCGTGCTTCACCGCGTTTTCCACCAGCGGCTGCAGAGTCAGCGCGGGAAGGCGGAACGCCGTATGCTGCGTAGCGAACTCCACAGTGAGCCTGTCGCCGTAACGGATGGCCTCGACGGCGAGATATGCTTTTGTATGGCGCAGTTCGTCCGTAAAGGCAATGAGGTTCTCAGCAGATATGGCGGTAAAATTCGCCTGGAGGTATGCCGTGAAGTCCTGGATGACTTCCATGGCGCGGGGCGGATCATCCCGGCAGAGCACGTAGACTGAACTGAGCGTGTTGTAAATGAAATGCGGGCGGATCTGGTTCATCATGGTTTTTACTTTAGCGCCGCGCAGTTCCTCTTCTTTTTTGCGAAGCTCCCGTTCGCGCAGGATGGCTTCGCGAATGAAGCCGAAACCGCGCACAAACAGGTTCAGAATTACCCAGATGAGGAATGTAGGCGCAGTGCGCATGGAACCGGAGATGAGATAGATCAGAAGATCTACGCCCAGCGCCAGGAAGAACGGGAGCAGCCATAAAAGCTCCGAACGTCCGGGCGTCTTTCCGAACAGGGAGATAAAGTGCAGTATCGCTGCGCCGATGCCGTACCAGATCAGCGCCTGATGCAGTTCCGCCACGTTCAGCAGCTGCAGGATCAGCAGCAGCGCGGCGGCTCCTGCGGAGACATAGAAGCAGATCATCCCGGTCCGGTCTTCTCCGCCGTCTCGCATAGCGGTCAGCAGCCGGAGGGAGAGCACCATCATGAAAAGATAGCTCACTGCGCCGGTGTACCAGATCTCTTTATGGATCCCCACATAGTCGAGGATCAAGGTAACGGACGGAAGGCCGCAGAGTTTCCAGAGACCCGCCGTAACGGTAACAGCGCCGAGGTAAAAAATGCGTCGGTGGTATTTTTTGTCCAGCGGCAGTGCCAGAGAACTCAGTACAAGAAAGATTCCGGATATTACAGCGGCAAGGCTGAGGATCAGAAGAAGGCCGTCCTTCGGAAGCTCGATCATGCTGAGGAGCATATCCCGGCTGATCACCATGAATACGGGCTCTTCGTTCCGGACGCTTTCGAAGACCGGCGTCAGGGTGACGTGAACGGTTTTTCCCGCATAGACCGGACGCACGGGGAAGCTGACCCAGTAGCTGCCCGGCGTCTTCCCGATATGGGACGTTCCGCTTTCCGTAAGGTCGTAGTAAAGCCTGCTGTCGTCGATCGATATTTCCGCAAGGGTATGCCGCAGAAAGACGCTCAGGCGCGCGCCGGTGGTCGTGGCGGAATCCGCTTCCGGCAGCGTGAGCGTATAAGTCCGCCGAATACCTGCATAATCCGGTATGACCTCTTCCTCGACGGAATCCGGACTGAGAAGGAAGAACGGATTAACGGCGTTCGCGTATCGTTCGGAGCCGGGATCGAGATGGACGAGGACGACCAGAAGAACGCAGAGCGCGAGGACCAGCACTGCGGCGGTCTCCGCGCAAAATGCTTTATGGAACAGCTTTTTCTTCATGGATTCAGCCCCCATACGGGAAACCTGAGATGCGCGACTTCGCGGAGGATCTTATCGGGCGTCAGCGGTTTGAGGATATATCCGCTACAGTGAAGATCCAGCGCGTCGGCGGTATATTCGGTATGCCCCGTCAGAAAAATGATGTTGGTATGCGGGTTCA
>CADCQD010000272.1 GCA_902803485.1 uncultured Eubacteriales bacterium
AATTCTTGTGACAGGAGAGGGCAACATGCTTTCTCCTGTTTTTTTTGTGATTATTCCGAATCATGCTACAAGAAATGTAGATATCCGTGGGCAATTTCATGGGCAGATTGCCCACAAAAATCGCTTGTTTTCTGAAAATGTTAGTTTCATATATTTGAATGAAAGAGGCCTCAATCCATTGAAAACACTGAGTTTTCGTTGAATTGAGGCCTTTTGAAAAAAGTGGAGCTGAGGGGAGTCGAACCCCTGTCCGAAAATAAATCCGCCGAACTTTCTACCATTATAGCTTATCTACGTTAATTCCCTCAGACCCAGGCCGGTAAGCAGGCCGGGCCGTTTTGGTAGCTTCATGAATATTTCCTGCGCGCAAAGCTTAGCGCCGGAATTTACCCGTAAAGTCGAGGCCCGGATTCCTGTGTACGGGAACACAGGAGCGGACCCGCGGCATTAAGCCGCGTATGCTAAATTATCTTCAGCGTTTATATTTAGGTTTTCCGTCTTTTTACATGTGTTCGGTACATGAATGGCTTATCCAGGTTCATTATCCCCGTCGAAACCGGTACAACCCCAGATGATCGTTCAGATTCCGGATGCCGGAATCCTCACATCCCGGTTATTTTATCACATACAAAAATTATTGTCAAATAATATCGGTTGTGCTATACTTTACGAATGAATGTGCTGAACTAAAGGGATGTTTATGTCCTTTTGCACCGGGCACCGGGATGTATCTTATGAGTGCCTTTTGTGCTCTTGGGACCTTGGAGGCTGATTTTCAGCCGGCAGTATTTCGGAGGTGACAGGATGCGGTTCGGGAGGATCAATCTTCACATTGATTATACAACGGCAGGTGTTCAGAAGGAAGACGGGTACATGCCTCATCTGGACAGCTATCTTCTGGATGATCCTGAAAGCGGGTTCAGAAGAAGAGCGGTGATCATCTGTCCGGGCGGCGGGTATACCTTTACTTCGGAAAGGGAGGGAGAACCCATTGCCATGCAGTTCCTTGCGGCTGGGATCCAGGCTTTTGTCCTCTGGTATTCCGTGGAACCTGCGGTTTTTCCCATGGCGCTGATGGAGCTTGCAGAATCTGTGAAGGTAGTCCGGGACCATGCGGAGGAATGGAATATTGACCCTGAGAAGATCACGGTCATGGGCTTTTCCGCCGGCGGCCATCTGGCTGCGTCTCTTCTTTGTTTCTGGAACAGCGGTTTCCTTGCGGAATCTCTTCATGTTTCTCCGGAAGAGATCCGGCCTGACGGAGGCCTGTTGTGCTATCCGGTCATCACTTCCGGTGAAATGGCGCACAGAGGGTCTTTTGACGCGCTGCTCCGGGGTCTCGCGCCGTCCTTCCTGGAACTGACGTCGCTGGAAAATCAGGTGGGAAAGGGACATCCTCCGGTCTTTATATGGCATACCTGGGAAGATGAACTGGTTCCTGTAGAGAATACCCTGTATTATATGCGGTCTCTCAGGAAGAACGGAATTCCTTGTGAAGCGCATATCTTTGTCCACGGTGGGCACGGGCTCGCACTGGCTACGCCGGAAACCGGCTCCGCCAGAGATGATGCCGCTGCAAAAGCGGCGTCTGCTTGGACATCCCTGGCCATTGAATGGCTAATGAATCTGTAAGGAGAACACTATGTTCCGTAGTAAAGGTTTTACGCTCGCGTTTGCGCTGCTCAGCATTCTGATTCTGGCGCTTCTCGCGATCTTGATATATCTTGTTTTCGGTAAAGGTGACCAGGCATTGAAGGATGGTTATGACGCCATCGTGCATGAACAGCAGCCTCAGACGGATCCTCCGGTATCTGATTCGGAGGAACAGACGGAGCCTGATTCGGAAGCGGAGCCCAGCACGGAACCCAGTGAGGAGCCGACCGAGCCCACCATTAATTCCGCGGAGGACTATACCCTTCGTCCACTGTATTCTTATCAGCCGCACCATTACCCGGTGGCGGGTGAGAATATTCCGGAACGGGGCCTTCTTACCATCACCAGATCCGGTGATAACGGTGAGGGCCTGGTTTTCCATAAGAAACCGGCCTTTGACCATGAGAGCACTCCGGGCAACCAGATCATTTACAGCGGAACCTTTAATATCACGGACAAGGTCTACATTATTGATAATAATCGTCCTTATGTGATGTATCATACCGAGGATGATTATTATGTAACAGGAAGCAAGACCTATGTTTCCTATGAGATCGCGAATTCACCTACGGTGACTCCCAGCATCAATAAAGTGACGTCTTACGGCATGAATGAAAATGAGGGGATCATGGTCACGGTGTATTATGAAGATGGCAATAACGTGGCGTTTACCATTTTCGATACCTCCGGCGGCGGGCAGGTACCTGTGCTTGCCAATGTGATCGCACAGTACCAGCCGAACGGAAGTGCTCTGTTTGAATACCATAATAAGGATGGTAAGGATTACGGCGGAGTCCTGAATTTTGAATCCATCAATGATGAGGATTCTTTCTCGACTTACCGGATCCAGATGATCTTTGACAGCCCCATTGAGGTTGGCGGAAACATCAGAAGCGATTTTGTACTTCACAACAATTAACTTAAATGGCGGGAGACAGCAATGTTTGAGATTCTTGAGAAAAAAAAGTTGTCAGAACAGATCATCGAGATGGTGATCCGCGCGGAGCGGATCGCTGCGCATGCGGAGCCGGGTCAGTTCATCATTCTGAGAACAGACGAGGAGGCGGAGCGGATCCCGCTGACCATCGCGGATTTTGACCGCGAAAAAGGGACTGTGACGATCGTGTTCCAGATCGTTGGCGCGGCCACACTGCGGCTTTCACGGATGGAACCGGGCGACGCGGTGCAGGACTTTACCGGTCCTCTGGGGAATCCGTCAGATTTTATTTATGAAGATCCTGAAGAACTGAAAAAGAAAAAGATCGTCTTCATCGGCGGCGGCGTCGGAACGGCGCCTGTGTATCCGCAGGCCAAGTGGTTCTTTGAGCACGGGATCCGGACCGATGTGATCATCGGCGCCCGGACCAGAGACCTCATTATGTATGAGGATAAAATGCGCGAAGTAGCGGAAGTGCATATCGCGACGGATGACGGGACCTATGGCTTCCACGGGAATACCTGCGATATGCTGAAGGAACTTCTCCGCCAGGGAAAGACCTTTGACAAATGTGTCGCCATCGGCCCCACCATTATGATGAAGTTTGTCTGCCTTCTGACGAAGGAGCTGGGTATCCCTACCGTGGTATCCATGAACCCTATCATGGTGGACGGTACCGGAATGTGCGGCGCCTGCCGGCTTACGGTGGATGGCAAGGTGCGTTTTGCCTGTGTGGACGGTCCGGAATTTGACGGCCACCTGGTGAATTTTGACGAAGTCATGAAGCGGATGCGGATCTATAAAACGGAAGAAGGGCGCGCGTATCTTAGGGAACAGGAAGGTGCGACTCATCACGGCGGCTGCGGCAACTGCAGTGAAAAGGACGGTTGACATGGAATGGAATATGCTTGAAAGAGTCCCGGTGTCTGAACAGGAGCCGGCAGTAAGAGCCGCGAATTTTGAAGAAGTATGTCTGGGCTATACAGAGGAGGAAGCGGTACTGGAAGCTTCCCGCTGCCTGACCTGCAAGAACCCCATGTGTGTTAAAGGATGTCCTGTGGGCATCGATATTCCTTCCTTTATCCGTGAGGTCAAGGCCAGGGATTACCGGAAGGCAGGAGACGTGATCGCTTTGGCTTCCTCCCTTCCCGCGGTCTGCGGACGTGTCTGCCCGCAGGAGACCCAGTGCGAAGGGAAGTGCATCCGCGGCATCAAAGGCGATCCGGTGGCCATCGGAAAGCTGGAGCGTTTTGTGGCGGACAGAAACCGGGAAGACGGTTATTTCTCGGAGAATACGGCTGAAAAGAACGGTAAGCGGGTCGCTGTGGTAGGATCCGGTCCTTCGGGACTTACGGCAGCGGGAGACCTGGCGCGGCTTGGCTATGACGTGACCATTTTCGAAGCACTGCATAAACCGGGCGGCGTACTGTCCTACGGAATTCCGGAATTCAGGCTCCCGAAGGAACGGGTAGTTGACCGGGAGATCGATAACGTTCGTAAACTGGGCGTGAAGATCGAATGCGACGTGGTGGTCGGAAAGACCGTTTCCATTGACGAACTGATCGAAAAAGAGCATTTTGACGCGGTATTCATCGGTTCCGGCGCCGGCCTTCCCAGATTTATGGGGATTCCGGGCGAAAACGCGAACCAGGTGTTCTCCGCGAATGAATTTCTGACCAGGAGCAATCTGATGAAGGGATATCTTCCGGATTCGGACACCCCGCTTCCTAGGGGAAAGCGGGTCGTGGTGGTAGGCGGCGGACATGTTGCCATGGACGCGGCCAGGACAGCCCTTCGCCTGGGAGCGGAGACGCATATCGTATACAGAAGAAGTATGACGGAGCTCCCCGCAAGGCAGGAGGAAGTCCATCACGCGGAAGAGGAAGGCATTATCTTTGACCTTCTTCAGAATCCCACGAAGATCCTGACGGATGAAAACGGCAATGTGACCGGGATCGAGATCATTAAGATGGAACTGGGTGAGCCGGACGAGTCCGGAAGACGGAGCCCCGTGGAGATCCCCGGCAGTGAATATGAAATTGAGTGCGATATGGTCATCATGGCCCTGGGCACCAGCCCGAATCCGCTGATCGCGGCCACCACAAAGGGCCTGGAGACGAACCGGAGAAAATGCCTGGTGATCAATGAAGAGACCGGACAGACGTCAAGAGCCGGGATCTATGCCGGCGGAGACGCGGTGACAGGAGCTGCTACGGTCATTCTCGCCATGGGCGCGGGCAAGCTTGCGGCGGCCGGTATCCACAAAGCGCTGTCGGAAGTATAAATGAGTATCCGGGAGAAATATACGGCTCTCAGGATCATACATTCAGAGGCTTCCGGAGACTGTTCTTCGGAAGCCTTTCTGATAAAAAGGAGTACAGATGCAAGGAACTGAAGAAGCCGTTCTTCAAAAAGAATATATTGAAAAACTCCGGGCGCTTTACAAAGGAAAGCCCCATGCCTATTTTATCGAGACCCTTGGCTGCCAGATGAACGCCAAGGATTCCGAGAAATTCGCCGGGATCCTTCAGGAGATCGGATTTACCGAGGCGGCGTCGGAACGGGACGCGGATTTCATCCTGTATAATACCTGCACGGTCCGGGAAAACGCGAATCAGCGGATCTACGGACGGCTCGGCCAGCTGAAGAATCTGAAAGCCGGAAAACCCGGGCTCAGGATCGCCCTGTGCGGCTGCATGATGCAGGAACCGGATGAGGTGGATACGGTCCGGCGCAAATATCCCTTTGTGGATATCGTGTTCGGGACCCATAACATCTTTAAGCTTGCGGAACTGATGTACCGGAGAGAGACCGGGGACGGGATGGTGATCGACGTCTGGGAAGGCACGGACGAGATCGTGGAGGACCTGCCCGCGGTACGGAAATATCCTTTTAAATCCGGTGTGAATATCATGTACGGCTGCAATAATTTCTGCAGTTACTGCATCGTGCCTTACGTCAGGGGAAGAGAAAGAAGCCGGCTCCCGGAGGATATCCTTTCCGAGATCCGCATGCTTTCCGAAGACGGCGTAAAGGAAGTAATGCTGCTGGGACAGAACGTGAATTCCTATGGGAAGACGCTGGAGGTACCGGTCAGCTTTTCTGAGCTTCTCCGGCGCGTAGCGGAAGTCCCGGGAATCGAGCGCGTCCGGTTTATGACGTCTCATCCGAAGGACCTTTCGGATGAACTGATCCGGACGATCGCTGAAACGCCGCGCGTCTGCCATCATTTCCATCTGCCTCTCCAGTCCGGAAGCACCAGGATCCTGGAACGGATGAACCGGCGCTATACCCGGGAAAAGTATCTGGAAATTACGGAAAAACTGCGCGAGGCAGTGCCGGATATTTCTCTTACGACGGACATCATCGTTGGATTCCCCGGGGAAACGGAGGAGGATTTCCTGGATACGCTGGATATGGTGGAGCGGGTCCGTTTTGATTCCGCGTTTACGTTTATTTATTCCAAACGTACCGGGACTCCTGCGGCTTCCATGCCGGACCAGGTGCCGGAAGATGTTGTGAAGGACCGTTTTGACCGGCTGCTTGCCCGGGTGCAGGCCATCGGCCAGGAAATGAGCGGAAGAGACGTAGGAAAGGTCCTTCCGGTGCTTCCGGAGGAGATCAACCGCCAGGACAGCAGCATGCTGACCGGACGGCTGGATAATAATACCGTAGTGCATTTCCCCGGTGATCCGAAGCTGATCGGTTCGATCGTCCCGGTGCTTCTTACGGAATCCCGCGGCTTTTATTATATCGGCAGGCAGGCGTGAGCCTGCGGCTGAAGTCCATGTGACGGAAACGGAGCAGATATGGCTTTATCTCCCATGATGGAGAAATACCTGGAAACGAAAAAAGAAT
>CADCQD010000273.1 GCA_902803485.1 uncultured Eubacteriales bacterium
CAGTGTGACCTTTTTTCTTCTTGGCATGCGGGTTTTCCTTTCTGAAAACGGGTTTCCGCGGGCAGCCGCGTACCGGCGGCCCGATCTGTACCTGTATTAACGATAGGTGTACTTCGGTTGATTGTCAACCTGAATTATTGAAAGCATGTGAAATCTGGTTGCGTAATCCGGCGCTTTATTGTAAAATTAATTAACTATGTCCCGGATTCTGTCTGAACCGGCAGTGCCTGCGGCACAAGGGGCCGGAAACGGTACGGGATAGATGAAAGAAAACAGATACAGAGGGAACTTGGAGGTTATGGCAGCACAGACTGACGGGAAAAATGTGATCCTTTTTGATCTGGACGGCGTACTGATCGATTCAGAGCCGCAGCACTTCCGGGCGTGGCGGCGCACCATGCGTCAGTACGGTGTGGACATCGACTTCGAGAATTACAAACCTTGTATCGGTTCCACGGACGGGATCCTGTTCCGGATCTTTACGGATAAATACGGCTTCCATGCGGAACAGCATCCGGAGCTTGAGGAGGAGTACCGGAAAAACCGGCTGAATGTCGAACATGAAGAGGGCATTATTCCGATGCCGGGAGTCCGGGAGACCGTACAGGCCCTTTTTGACCGGGGATACAAAATGGCAGTGGCGTCTTCCTCGCCGCAGGATTATATTGAATACTGTGTGGAGGATATCGGCATACGGGACTGTTTTTCAGCGCTTTTCAGCGGACGCCGGGCGCCCCGGCCGAAGCCTGCGCCGGATACGTTCCTTTTGGCTGCGGAAATGACCGGGGCAAGCCCGGCTCAGTGTGTGGTGATCGAGGACTCGGAAAACGGATCGAAAGCAGCGAAGGCCGCGGGCATGTTCTGCATCGGGATCGTGAATCCGGGCTCCGGAGACCAGGATCTTTCCGCGGCGGACGTGAAGATCACAGAGCTCCGGGAGCTTCTTCGGCTCCTGAAGGCACCGGATGGAAAGAAGGAAGCGCATCGTGAATGCTGAATGATGCCGAAGGGCGTCGGATATATGTGAAACCAGGAGGCAGTTATGACAAAGGAAGAGCTCATACAGGCGTTTGAAAAGTGCTTTGGAAAAGGCGGGGAGCCGGCAGCTGTTTTTTCTCCCGGCAGGGTGAACCTGATCGGCGAGCATACGGACTATAACGGCGGGCATGTATTCCCGTGCGCGCTGACCATCGGCACGTATTTCGCGGCGAGAAAAAGAAAGGACCGTCTGGTCCGCTTCTTCTCCGGCAATTATCCCCAGGCGGGGATCGTGGAGCGGTCGCTGGACGCGCTTCAGTATGAAAAGTCCAAGGGATTTACAAACTATCTGATGGGCATGATCTGGGCTTACAATGAAAGATACGGACTGATGGCGGATACCGGCATGGATATTTATCTCTGGGGCAATATCCCCAGCGCCTCCGGCCTTTCCTCCTCCGCGTCTGTGGAAGTGGGTATGGGCAAGGTCCTCAACGACCTGTTCGGTTATGATATTTCCAATCAGGAGATCGCCCTTACCGGCCAGTATTCCGAAAACAATTATAACGGGGTGAACTGCGGCATCATGGACCAGTTCGCGATCGCGATGGGAAAGAAGGATCACGCGATCTTCCTGGACACCGCGACACTGGAATATGAATACGCGCCGATCGCGCTTTCGGGGATGAAGATCGTCATCGCCTGCACGAATAAAAAGCGCGGCCTTGCGGATTCAAAATATAATGAAAGAAGATCTGAATGCGAAACTGCGCTTTCGGATCTCAGAAAGGTGGTGGATATCAAGGCGCTCGGCGAACTTGATGAGGAAGCCTTTGAAAAGTATCAGGCTGCCATCAAGAGCCCGGTGCATTTGATGCGCGCGCGTCACGCGGTATATGAAAACCAGAGAACGATCCGTGCCGTGGAGCTTCTGCGCGCAGGGGACGTAAATGCCTTCGGACAGCTGATGAATGCGTCCCACGTGTCTCTCAGAGATGACTATGAGGTCACCGGCATTGAACTGGATACTCTGGTGGAAGAGGCATGGAAGATCGACGGCGTGATCGGATCCCGTATGACCGGCGCCGGCTTCGGCGGATGCACTGTCAGCATCGTGAAAGATGAGGCAGTGGACCGTTTTATTGATGAGGTCGGGAAAAACTACCTTTCGAAGATCGGCTACGCGGCGGATTTTTATGTAGTCGAGATCGGAGACGGCACGGACGATCTGAAATAAGAAACAGAACATCCGGCGCGGATGCCGCGCCCGGAGAAGAAATAAGGAGAACAAATGTCTAAGAAACCCTACTATATTACTACGGCGATCGCCTATACGTCAGGCAAACCGCATATCGGCAATACCTATGAGATCATTCTGGCGGACGCCATTGCCCGTTTCAAACGTCTGGAAGGATACGACGTACGTTTCCAGACCGGCACGGATGAGCACGGCCAGAAGATCCAGGACCGGGCGGAAGCCGCCGGTATGACCCCGAAGGAATACGTGGATGGAATTGCCGGGGAGATCAAGAGGATCTGGGACCTCATGAACACGTCCTATGACCGCTTCATCCGCACCACGGATAAGGATCACGAGGCTGTCGTCCAGAAGATCTTTAAAAAGCTGTACGAACAGGACGATATTTACAAGGGCGAATACGAAGGCATGTACTGTAAGGAATGCGAGTCCTTCTATACGCCTTCCCAGATCAAGGACGGCAGATGCCCGGAGTGCGGATTTGAGGTGCAGCCGGCAAAAGAGGAAGCGTATTTCCTCCGGATGAGCAAGTACGCGGACCGTCTGATCGAGCACATTAATACGCATCCGCAGTTTATTCAGCCGGTTTCCCGGAAGAATGAGATCATGAACAACTTCCTGCTGCCGGGCCTTCAGGATCTCTGTGTATCCAGGAGCTCTTTCTCCTGGGGCATTCCTGTGGACTTTGACCCGCGCCACGTGATCTATGTCTGGATCGACGCGCTTTCCAACTATATCACCGGCCTGGGGTATCATCAGGATGAAGAAAACGATCCGCTGTATGAGAAGTACTGGCCGGCAGACGTGCATCTGATCGGAAAGGATATCCTGCGTTTCCATACCATTTACTGGCCCATCATGCTGATGGCGCTGGGCGAGCCGCTTCCGAAGCAGGTCTTCGGCCATCCGTGGCTGATCCAGGGCGGGGAGAAGATGAGCAAATCCAAAGGCAACGTCATATACGCGGATGACCTGGCGTCTGTATTCGGCGTGGATGCCGTACGGTATTTCGTCCTGCATGAAACGCCCTTTGAATCCGACGGCAGCATCACCTGGGAACTGGTGATCGAGCGTTACAATTCAGACCTTGCGAACATCCTGGGCAACCTGGTGAGCCGTACCATTGCCATGAGCAATAAGTATTTCGGCGGCGTGCTTTCAGATAAGCACGCGGAGGAGCCTGTGGACCTGGAACTGAAGACACTGGCGGATCATGTACTGATCAGTACGCGGAACGCGATGGAGACCCTGCATGTGGCAGACGCCATTACGGAGATCTTTAACCTGTTCCGCCGCTGCAACAAATATGTGGATGAAACTACTCCCTGGATCCTGGCGAAAGACCCGGAGAAACAGGATCGTCTGGCAACGGTTCTTTACAACCTTTCCGAAGGGATCATGACCGGCGCGTCGCTTCTTGCGCCGTTTATGCCGGAGACCGCGGAAAAGATCTCCAGAGGCTTCAATACCGCGCTTCGCGACTTTGACGGCCTGACCGGTTTCGGCGCCTGCGTCGCGGAGGGCACCAGGGTGGCGGAGAAGCCGGAAATGCTCTTTGCCCGCCTGGATGAAAAGGCTGTGATGGAGAAGGCGGAGGCGATCATGGAAGCGCAGCGCAAGGCTGCTGCAGCTGCTTCCGGCGCGCCGCAGGAAGCGGAAGAGGAAAAGAAGGAAGAGGCGGAAGATCAGGAACTGGTCCTGAAACCGGAGATCTCTTATGAGGACTTTGAGAAACTGCAGTTCGCGGTAGGCGAAGTCGTGAGCTGCGAAGCGGTGCCGAAGTCGAAAAAACTGCTGTGCTCCCAGGTGAAGATCGGAAGCGAGACCAGGCAGATCCTTTCCGGGATCCGCGGAAGCTATTCTCCGGAAGAGATGGTTGGAAAGAAAGTCATGGTACTGGTGAATCTGAAGCCGAGAGATCTGGCCGGACTGAGGTCTGAAGGCATGCTTCTTCTTGCAGAAGACGGCAAGGGCGGATATACACTGATGACTCCGGAAGATCCGGAAACATTATCCGGAGGAGCGATCTCATAAGGATGCAGTAGAGGGCTGCCGCATGGCGGCAGCCCCCTCGTTCGGGCAAATACATGGACTGACGATGTTATTTCATAAAAAAAGTACTTGACAATCAAACACGCCCGTTCTATAATACCGTTTGTGTCTGAAACACATGCACCACTAGCTCAGTTGGTAGAGCACCTGACTCTTAATCAGGGTGTCCAGGGTTCGAG
>CADCQD010000274.1 GCA_902803485.1 uncultured Eubacteriales bacterium
CAGATCCGGTATTGACACGCAGGATGAGATCGGTCAGGTTTCCGGTGCGGTCAACGCCATGGCAGAGCGTCTTGAGGTCATGGTGGACCAGATCAAGGATGACGAGCGCAAGATGAGCAACGCGGAGCTGCGGCTTTTGCAGGAGCAGATCAATCCGCATTTCCTCTACAACACGCTGGAACTGATCGATTATTATGCCTATGAAAACCAGCCGGAGATCGTGGAAAACATTGTAAAAAGCCTGGCCAGCTTCTATAAGCTCAGTCTGAACAACGGCAGCGATCTGTATTCCCTGTGGAAAGAGATCCAGCTTCTGACCTCGTATATCCGGATCCAGAACATCCGGTGGGAAAGCAGTATTGAACTTCAGACGGAGATCCCGGATGATCTGATGCAGTGCCAGATCCCGCCGTTTACGATCCAGCCGCTGGTGGAAAACTCTGTGCTCCACGGCATCCGCGGCAATGCAAAACATAAGGGCCGGATCCTGATCCGCGCGGAGCGGGATGAGGATACGGTGATCATTACCGTGTCAGATGACGGCATCGGCATGAAACCGGAACTTGTGGAGGATCTGAACCGGGAAATGGATCTGATCTCCGAGGATACCGTAAGCGGAAGCCATTACGGGATCCAGAACAGCAATCAGCGGCTGAAGATCATCTTCGGCCCGCAGTACGGTATTCAGGTATACAGTGAAGAAAATGAGGGTACGGTCGTGGAGATCCGGATCCCGTCATCGTAAGGAGGCCAGCATGAGGAGAAAAACCGCGTATTTCGCTTTTCTGATCTTTCTTTCGGTGCTTTTCCTGTGTTCCTGCAAGGAGCGTGAAACAGAGGAAATTTCCGGCGGGATCGAGGACAGTGTCTGGTCGGACGTCACTGATCTTACGGAAACAAAGAATATCCGCCTGGTAGTGATCGGAAGCAGGCCTCAGGATCTTGATGAAGTCCTGGAGGAGATCAACCGGAAGCTCCTGAAAAAGATCAATACGACCATTAGTATAAAGATCATATCTCTGTCTGAATGGAATGTGATCTATCCGCTGATGCTTTCCGGCGGGGAACAGATCGATCTGATCTACACAGCGGAGTGGTGTGATTACGCGCAGGAAGCCGCAAGAAACGCGTTTATGGAACTGACAGATGATTTCGTCAGGAAGTATCTGCCGGAATCTTACGCGCATACGCCGGCCTATGTATGGGACCAGGCCAGGATCAACGGAAAAGTATACGCGCTTCCCAGGACCTATACGGATAATTCCAGTTACGGTACGGTCCTGATACGGAACGACGTGCTGAAAGCTTCCGGAATGGATTCTGTGGATTCCTATGACAGTTATGAAGAATTTCTTCTGAAAAGCGCGAAACTCGGGCTTGAAGGCTATCCTCTGGCCGCGTTTCCGTCACTTCCCATGGTATCCATGCTGATGCTTCCGAAAGAGCATATGCTTTCGGTCAGCCAGGAACTGGTATGGGATACGGATCTGGGAAAGCCGGACGCGGACAATATCTTTTTTCTGTATGACACAGAGGAATACCGGTCCTACTGCCTCCGCATGGCGAAGTGGGCAAAGGCCGGCGTCTGGTCCGCAAACGCCATTTCCGGTACCATCCATACCTTCCGTCATCTGGAGGAGGGCAGGAGCTTCTCCGCTTTTGTCCGGATGCATGAAGCCCAGAACTATCTGGATTCCCTCCAGAAGATCGGCCTTCCGGCCAGCTGTTTCTGCCTCCTGGATGATACGGCCTACGTCAGAAGAAACAATTATGCCGGAGATATGATCTCCATCTCCATCTTTTCGTCAGATCCGGAACGGGCGGCGTTATGCCTGGACGTTCTGAAAAACGACCGGGAGATCAACTTGCTATGCCAGGGAGGCATTGAAGGCAGGCATTATATCATGAACGAAGACGGCACCCGGGGAAGGGGGCCGGAATACGCGGATTATGTATGGAGCGACTGGGCGTGGGCACTCAGGAACGCGGATTTCTATCCGCTGGAAAAACGCAGTGACGAAGTACAGAAAGCGGCGGAGGAAATGGACCGCCATCTGCTCCCTGAAGAAGAGTGGCCTTTCCAGGGCTTCCACACGGATGACGTGAAATATGAAGATGAGATCGCCGTGATCCGATCCCTGATCCGGGAATATGAATATTCCTTTAATCTTGGCGTTTTCGGGGAAGAAACGGAAGAAAAAGTCGCGGAATTCCGGAAGAAACTGCATGACGCGGGACTGGACCGGGTCATGGAGGAATGGAAAAGCCAGATCCGGAACCTGCTTTCTTCTGAGAAGTAATATAAGGGCTGTCATTTTTTCGTAAAAAATGACAGCTTTTTATGATTGAAACCGCTTGAGATGATTTTTATACTGGAATCAAATGTAAGAACAGTACAGGCAAAACTATAAAAATGAGAAAGGAACGACGTTATGAAAGTAGCAATTATCGGCGCGAGCGGAAGGGCCGGCAGTCTGATCGCAGATGAGCTTGTCGCGCGCGGCCATGAGGTCACAGGTCTGGTGCTTCATCCTGAAAAGGTGAAAAATGACCAGATCAAGGTAATTGAGAAAAACATTTTCGCGCTGACGAAGGAAGACCTGAAGGATTATGATGCTGTGGTCTGCGCCTTCGGACAGTTTGCGCCGGGCCTTGGATTCCAGTTCCAGACAGCCATGATGACCCTGATCCACGCGATGAAGGAACTTCCGGACGTCCGCCTTCTGGTGGTGGGAGGCGCGGCAAGCCTCTTTACGGACGAAACGAAGGAGCACCGGGTCCTGGAAAAGATCCCGGAGAAATTCCACGAAGTGCCCGGCAATATGTTCGAGGCCTTCAAGCAGCTTCAGGAAAGCAATCTGAACTGGACGTATTTCAGCCCTGCCTTTACGTTTGACCCCGAAGGCACCCGGACCGGAAAGTATACATTGGGTACGGATTTCCTTTTCAATAATGATGAAGGGGAAAGCTATATCAGCTATGCGGACTACGCGCTGGCCATGGCGGATGAGATCGAAAACGGAAGCTTCATCCGCAGACGCTTTACCGCGGTTTCCAACAGGCATGGCGAGGCAGAGGACCTGGTACCTGTAAAGAAGGAATTCCCGGACGTGGAGTTTGAAGGACTCTCCATGTACCGCGCGCCATCTGTCCTGGAGCTTTCCGGAAAGAGCTTCTACCTGATCATGGATGACGGTACGGAAGGTTCTCTCATCTTTAACTCCGGAGAGATCGTCACCTGGATCCCCATCGGGCAGACCGCCCGGGCAGACCGTTACGACTGCCTGAAAGTGGATGAGGACACCTATCTGGTCAACCTGGAAGTTGCGGACGCGAAACCCAGGACCGGCGTTTCTCTGGTACTGGATCTGGAACAGCGCCTGGTAACGGCTGTTATCGCGCATTCCGGCACCAGCAGGAGATTCCCGGATCTGGTGACCAATGACATCGTTTTCGGCGCCATTAAGATGGACGGACGCCCGCTTCCGAAGAAGCGCCACGGCTTTACCAGCGATCTGGTGGGATCCCGTATTAAATGGCGGTATAATTCGGTCCCCATGGCAGTGACTCATGTATATTTTGACGCGAACTATATCCGCGTGCCGCTGCCGCCGAAGAGCGATACGTCTCCCAGAGCTGTTGCCATGCGGGAGAATCCGTATGACGAGAGATGCTATTACATCAAGATCAAAAAGAACATTTACCTGATCTCCTTCCTGGAGAGCAATATGACATTCCGCGGAAGAACCGGCAATAACATGCTGGTGCTGATGGATATTTCCAGACTCCATGACGTGGGCCGTTCCTTCGGCCTTGGCGGCACAGGGCTTCCGGAAAACTATATGTTCTCCGCCATCGGTACCTGGGTGGACGCTGAAGAGGAGGATTTCCGCGAAAGCAAATACCGTGTGTAAGAGGATACAGTATGAAGATCGGTATTATCGGAGCAACAGGACAGCAGGGAAGGCTGATCACAGAGGAAGCGCTCCGGCGCGGACATGAGGTGACGGCCATCGTAAGGAGTGCTGAAAAAGCGGCTACCCTCGGTGTGCCGGTGCTGGAAAAGGATATTTTTGATCTGACAGTTGAGGATCTCAGGCCTTTTGACGCGGTAGTTTCCGCTTTTGGCGTGCAGGCCGGATCCGGACTGGAATTCCAGTATCAGACGGTGGGATTCACGCTGGCGCACCTTTTTGAACAGCTTCCGGAGGTACGGATACTCTTTGTGGGCGGGGCGGCAAGCCTCTTCACGGATGAGTCCATGAAAACGCGGGTGATCGAATCCGGCGCGATCCCGGAAGCCTGGATCGCAGTTCCCTACAACGCGTGGCAGTCCTTTATGGCGCTTCAGAAGAGCAGCTGCAAATGGACGTATTTCAGCCCGGCGGTTACTTTTGACAGGAACGGGGCCCGCACGGGAAGCTACACCCTCGGGACAGATTATGTGATCAGAAATTCAACCGGTGAAAGTTATATCAGTTACGCGGATTACGCGATCGCGATGGTAGATGAAATTGAACAGGGACGATTTATCAGAAAACGCTTTACGGCGGTATCGGAACACAAGGCGGCGGACCGGGAACCAGCATCAGAGAAGGGGCCGGAAAGTGCCGCGGAAACAGCGAAAGCCACTGATAAACCGAAGCCGGGCTTTCTCAGAAGGCTGTTCGGCTGGAATTGACAGGAGAAGTGAACGTATGAATATACAGGTATCAAAAGCAGTAGAAGAGGCGAGAAAATCTGTTTTTCCCGGAGGACTTTCCCAGTACCGCTGCCCGCTTTCCAGAGAACTGGAAGGCCTGCAGTTCGAATTTGTCATGGACGAAGGCCCGAAAATGGCCGTGTCGTTTCCGGGAAGAAACAGTATCGTAATTGAAGACGGAGAGGATCGTTACAGGACCTCCTGCCAGGTCCAGAAGGCAGAAGACGGCGCGTTCTTTGTCCTGGCGGAACTGAGAGACGTGGCACCCAGGACCGCGTATATGATGGTGATCGATATTTATGAAAGCCTGGTCACGGTCCTGAAGGCGCAGCAGGGTACGGTCAGAAGTTTTCCGAACCTGGTGACCCGGGAAGTGCGTTTCGGCGCGATCCCGGACGGCGAAGGCCGCCTTCCGGAAAAACGCGCCGGTTTCACCAAGGATCTGGTGGGAAAGAAGATCGAATGGACCTACAATCCGGAATTCTCCATCATCCACGTGTATCTGGCGGATAATTATTACACGACAGCCAGAAACGAAGAGATGAAGAAAAAGATGGAAGAGATGATCCGGAAGAATCCGGACATGTTCAAAGGCCGCCCGGATCCCTATTATGAAAAGGATTGTCTGTACATCAAGCTTCGTGAGAATCTTTATCTCTTCTCCTTTGTGGAATTCAATTCCGGAAGCGGGACCCAGGGCCTGATGGTGCTGAATACCGACCGGCTGACGGACGTGGGATGCTTCTGGGGCAGCAACCGTCAGAATGAGCAGGAGGGATACACGTTCTCTGCTTACGGAAAGTGGATCAGAGAAGAGATCCCGGAAGATCATACGCTGGAACGGCTTGCGGAAAAGAAAGCAGAAAGCAGGTGAGCATATGAAGATCGCTGTTATCGGAGCAAGCGGCAAGGCCGGCAGCCTGATCGCGGACGAACTGATCCAAAGAGGTCATGACGTCACCGGATTCGTGCTGCATCCGGAAAAAGTGAAAAATGAAAAGATCCATGTGGTGGAGAAAAACATCTTCTCTATCTCAGGAGCGGATCTAAGGGGATTTGATATCGTGATCAGCGCCTTCGGCCAGTTTACGCCGGGTCTCGGCTTCCAGCATCAGACAGCGATGATGATGCTGATCCATGCGCTGGAGGATCTGCCGGATACCAGGCTGATGGTGGTAGGCGGGGCGGCAAGTCTCTTCACGGACGAAACGAAGGAACACCGGGCGCTGGAACGGATCCCGGAGAAATTCCACGAAGTGCCGTCGAACATGTTCGACGCGTTCAAAATGCTTCAGGAAAGCAAGATCAACTGGACGTATTTCAGCCCTGCGTTTACCTTTGATCCTCAGGGCGAACGTACAGGCAAATATACTCTGGGCACAGATTTCCTCTTCAACAATGAAGACGGAGAAAGCTACATCAGCTATGCGGATTATGCCATTGCCATGGCGGACGAAGCGGAGCAGGGACGTTTTGTCGGAAAACGCTTTACTGCAGTCGGAAGGCGGCATAAGGAAGCTGCGGCGGCTCAGGATGCCGCGGACGTTTCTGAACAGAAAGCCGCAAAGACGGACGCTCCAAAACAGGATAAGAATGATGAGGGAGG
>CADCQD010000275.1 GCA_902803485.1 uncultured Eubacteriales bacterium
GCAAAGCTGTCCATCGCGTACATGCACAATATGTCTCCGAACGAGGAGCTGTACCATCATCACCGGGTGAGAAGCGTGGCTTACGGATGCCTGCTCTGACCCGGGGCGGTTCAGCAGATAAGGCTTGACATATGCCCGTTTTGGATATATATTTATTAATAATAAATATTTATTCGCAACCAAGAAAGGGGAATCACGAATTATGAAGAACACGAAAAAGTCCAGGGGCGCCATAATCGGCGCAGCGTTCCTGATGGCTACATCCGCCATCGGACCCGGTTTCCTGACGCAGACAGCTACGTTTACAGGATCACTGAAGTCCAGCTTCGGCTTCGTTATCCTGATCTCGCTCATCATGTCAGCCATTGCTCAGCTGAACATCTGGCGCGTGCTCTGCACCACCGGCAAACGCGGACAGGACGTAGCCAATGATCTTCTGAAGGGTCTGGGTTATTTCCTTGCGGGCCTGATCGCGCTCGGCGGTCTTGCTTTCAACATCGGCAACGTGGGCGGCGGCGCTTTAGGTTTTAACGCGCTCTTCGGCATCCCGGATAAACTGGGCTGCATCATCGCCGGCCTTCTTGCCATCGTCATCTTCCTTTCGAAGAATGCGAAGAGCATTGTCGACCAGGTCGTGAAATACCTTGGCGCTGTGATGATCCTGGTCATCCTGATCGTCATGTTTATTACGAAGCCTCCGGTAGGCGACGCCATCAAGAACACCTTTGCTCCCTCTGCTCCCTTTAAGGATCTGTCCAGCGCTACGCTGACGCTTCTGGGCGGCACAGTAGGCGGCTATATCACTTTCGCAGGCGCGCATCGTCTGATCGACGGCGGCGTGACCGGCAAAAACAATATGAAGGAAGTCAACAAGAGCTCTGTTATGGGCATCTGTGTGGCGGCCATCGTCCGTATCCTTCTGTTCCTTGCCATCCTTGGTGTTGTCACGAAGTTCGCTGGCATCAATCTTTCTACGCCGGCTGAGAATGCGGCGATCCTTGGCGAAGAGCTTTCCAGCGGTTATAAGGGCATCAGCAATCCTGCCGCGTATGCCTTCTATGTGGGCGCCGGAAAGGTTGCATACCGTTTCGCCGGCCTTGTGATCCTGGCTGCGGCCATTACCTCCATTATCGGCGCGGCTTATACTTCCGTATCCTTCCTGAAGACCTTCCACCCGGTCATCGCGAAGAATGAAAACTGGTTCATCATCGGTTTCATCGCTGTGTCCACGCTGATCATGACGATCCTTGGCGGCGCCGCGAAGCTCCTGGTCCTGGCCGGCGCTGTGAACGGACTGATCCTTCCGATCTCTCTGGGTGTCTGCCTGGTTGCAGCGAAGAACAAAAAGATCATGGGCGAGGATTACCATCATCCCATGTGGCTGTGGATCCTGGGCATCATCGTTGTCCTTGTAGCCGCGTATGTGGGCATTACTTCTCTGGGCAACCTGAAGAACCTGATCGGATAACGCAAGAACACGTGAAAGGACCATTGCTGTTCTTTCTGCCATGCATACAGGCGCGCTTTGTTTTTCCGGCGCGCCTGTTTTCGCAAATATCATAAGGAGACACTTCATGCAGCAAGTTCAGATCCTTACCGAGGGTGATTCTTCTCTCCTGATCGTATTCGGAGATGAGATCAGCCCGGAAATCAACAGCAGGATCAGCGCCGTTGTGCAGCTTTTAAAGAACCAGCACATCAAAGGCGTGATCGACCTGATCCCCTCATACGCGGCACTGCTGATCAATTACAATCCCCAGGTGATCTCGTTCAGCGAGATCAGGTCCCGGGTGGAAACCATCCTTTCCATGGATGTGAAGGCAGAAAACAGGGCGAAAACGATCGTGGAGATCCCGGTACTTTACGGCGGTGATTACGGACCGGATCTTCAGACCATCGCGGATCATGCCGGCCTGAGCCCTGAAGAGGTCATAAAGATCCACGCTTCCCGGGATTACCTGATCTATATGCTGGGCTTCCTCCCCGGCTTCTGCTACCTGGGAGGCCTGGACGAACGTATCCATACGCCGCGTCTGGCGAGCCCCAGGCTCAGGATCCGGGAAGGCAGCGTGGGGATCGGCGGCAATGCCACCGGCATTTATCCTATGGATTCTCCCGGCGGCTGGCAGCTGATGGGCATGACGCCTGTAAAGACCTTTGATCCGAACCGCGAAGTCCCTATCCTTCTGGAAGCCGGACAGTATATCCGTTTTATTCCTATTGATGAGGAGGAATTCCAGAGGATCCGGACGCTGGTGGAAAAAGGGGAATATGAGTGTGTTGTTCATCACGATTCAGATAAGGAGGATGCATAAATGGGTTTTCGTGTACTAAAGCCGGGCATGCAGACCACCATCCAGGACCTGGGCAGATACGGCTATCAGAGCCAGGGTATCAGTGTTTCCGGCGCTATGGACGTCCGCAGCTTTAAAATCGCAAATCTCCTTCTGGATAATCCCGAGAACGAGGCGGAACTGGAGATCTGCCTCATCGGCCCGACCCTGAAGTTTACCTCCGCGACCATTATCGCCATCACCGGCGGAGACTTCTCCCCCACCATCAACGGAAAGCCGGCGCCTCTGTATACCGCCATTTATGTGGAAAAAGACGACGTGCTGAAATTCGCGAGCGCCAGGACCGGAAGCCGCTGTTATGTGGCTTTCTCCAGCTATCTGGACGTGCCTGTGGTCATGGGCAGCCGGAGCACGAATATGAAGAGCAAAACCGGCGGATATCACGGGCGGCCCCTCAGGGAGGATGATTATGTAGGCTTCCGCATCAAACGCCGCTACCTCCCGTTTTTCCTCTCCAGGCATCTGGAACCCCAGAAGTTTGACGAGACCGCGGAAACTCTTCGGGTAGTCATGGGGCCTCAGACGGATATGTTTACCAGGCAGGGTCTAGATACTTTCCTCAGCGGCGAGTTCACCGTTACCAGTGATTTTGACCGCATGGGCTGCCGTCTGGACGGGCCCTTCGTTTCCACGAAAAACGGCTCGGATATCATTTCCGACGGTATTGCTTTCGGCGCTGTGCAGGTGCCGAGCCACGGAAAACCCATCATCATGCTTTCCGACCGCCAGACCACCGGAGGCTACGCGAAGATCGCGACGGTAGCGTCCGTAGACATCCCGAAGCTCGTCCAGCGGAAAACAGACCATAAGATCCGCTTTGAAGCCATTACCGTAGAAGAAGCCCAGGCACTGTACCTGAAAGAAATCACGGAACTGGAAGAACTCAGAAAGAGCATCCACGTGCCCTGCAAGGAAGTTCTGGACTGCCGCCTGGTAGCGAAGCGTCTGACAAAACTTTTCGTATGAAAACAGTAAAGGAGTACCGCATATGATAGATATTGAGAAGATCGAACAACTGGTCAAGGTCCTGGAAGGATCCAGCCTTACGGAAATGACGGTAAAAGACGGTGATTTTAAGATCACGATGAGCAAGCTGGACAATGCTCCTGTGGTGGCTTCTGTTTCTGCTGTTCCGGGACTTTCCGGCGCGCCCGCGCCTGCTGCCGCACCTGTACCCGCAGCGCCTAAGGAGGCCGTAAAAGAAGAAAGCGATTACATCGTCTCTCCCATCGTCGGCACCTTCTACTCCGCTCCGGCACCGGACGCTCCCGCTTTTGTCAAGGTCGGCGACCATGTAAAGAACGGGCAGACTGTATGTATTCTGGAAGCCATGAAGCTGATGAATGAGATCCAGA
>CADCQD010000276.1 GCA_902803485.1 uncultured Eubacteriales bacterium
CTCAACTTTTTCTAATGATTTCTTTGAATAATTCATTATTTCGCCGGGATGAAGAGAGTATACTTGATTCAGATGCTGATGAGAGATGTCAAATCAAAACAAAATACAGGAGGGACGATATGAATTATGATCATATACAGCTGGATCCGTCCGTGAACCGGACGCGTATCGCGCGGGGTGTAAGCGGCCCTGCCGCGCCGGAGAGGGTTCCGCATACTCTGGTGCAGCCGGAGGCGGATCCGAAGGATCCTTACAGAAACACACATCTCGGCTGGTTTGAGGATGTGGTGACGGATGAAAAGGGCGTGGAGAGGAAATACGGTTTTTATATTCCAACGACCATGAAGACTTCCGGCAATATGGTGCTGGTGCTGATTCCGGGCGGTACGGATCCGGAGGCGTTTTTTAAGGCCGGCGGATGGAAGGAGGCCTGCGAGCGCCATTGTATGACGGCTTATTTTGCCGGTGCTCCCGGCGCGCGGGATCTTGAGGATCCGGGCGTGGAGATCGATGCTGCGGTGAAGGTGCTGGCGGAGATGAAATCCATGGAGTATTTCCCCTGCAACGCGTCCGCGGTGTACGCCATGGGCTTCGGCGATGGGGCGAATATCGCGTCTGTTTTCGCGATCCTGTATCAGTCCTATCTGGCGGCTTTCGCGGCCTGGGGCGATACTTCGCTTGACTGCGGACTTCTGAAGAAACTGGGCGGCGCGCCTTCTGACTGCGACGCGACGCTGACCCGCGGAGACATTCCGCTTCCGGCATTCTTTATCGGGCCGAAGACGAATGTGGTGGATTACTTCAAGAAGGCGGATCATGTAAAGGAAGAGTATCTGTATAACGGTTTTGCCAGGGTATTCAGGGAATTCCCGCGTCCGGGCAGCAGTTATGTCAATGATGAGGTATGCAGCGAGGTCTGGCTGGCATCGGAGGATGACGCGGCAAAGCTTGGCTGTGAAGTGATGGTCGAGAAGATGGTGGCCTTTGTGGAGAGCTATCAGCGCTGGGCCGGCGAGGGCAGCGGGCACATCCGCCGCACGATGCTCGCGGAGGGGGCTCTGGGCTTTATCCGCACGGATATGGAAGTGGAAGGCTTCAATCGTTACTGGTATACTTTTGTACCCAGTGCCTATAAGAGAAAACTGCAGGAGAAATATCCGCTGATCATCGCCATCCACGGCTTCTCCTGTTCCGGTGAATTCTTCGCGCAGAACAGCGGCTGGCACAGGGTCGGCGAGGAGCGCAGATGCTTCGTGGTCTATCCTACGGCGTATCCCTATAAGAATTCGCCAAGTCCCATCCCGTCGCCTCTCCGGATGAGCGGGATCGCGACGCCCCACTGGAATTCCGGCGGATTCGGGCCGGTGGATCCCAATGGCCCGGACGATGTGGAATTCATCCATACTATCGTGAAGGAAACACTGAAAAAGTATCCGGAGATCGATCCGGAGCGTGTTTATGTGACCGGCCATTCCAATGGTTCCATGATGACGCAGCTTCTGATGCGGAAGATCCCGCAGGTTTTCGCCGGCTTTGCTCCGGTTGGCGCCATGGAGTGCAGAAACGGCAAGGGTGAAGCGCCCACGGACGGCATTGCCAGAAACGTCTGGTATACCATCGGCGAATTCGACGGCGCCGGATGCAGCCTGGACGGTCCGAACGGAAACACCTGGACGCTGGAGATGATCTGCGAGGCGAACGGGCTGGATTACAGCAAAGCCCGCCATTTCACGAACGGTATTTACAATCATCTGATCGTCAGAGATGCGGAAAAGGTGCCCATGGTGCGTTTCACCGGCGTGACCAACTGGCCGCACACCTATACACCGGAGCTGGCCTTCATGATCTATGACGAATTCTTCTCCCGTTTCGTCCGTCACTCGGACGGTTCGCTGGAGTACCTGGCCTGATGATCCTCCGGCCGGTGTTCCTTGCGGTACTGCTGCGGCGTGATGCCGAAGCGGCGCTTGAACTGCCGGTGGAAATAGGTGGGCGATGAGAAGCCGGCTTTCGCGCTGATCTGCTGCAGCGTCAGATTCGTGGTCGCCAGCATGACGTTGGTGGCTTTCAGGCGCTCGTTCAGGATGTAATTCGAAAGCGAGACGCCGGTCTTCTTATGAAAGAGGTTGGATATATAATCCGGATTCATATGGACTACGTCGGCGATCAGCTGGCGGTTCAGATCAGGCGATGAAAGATTCTGCCGGATGACCTGTATGATCTGTTCGATGGGATCTTCATCGCCTTTTTCCTCCGGGGTCGATGCGTAAAGCTCCGGGTAGAGCAGATGGCGCTTCCGTTCGTTCACTGCTTTTTTCAGCGCGTTTTCCAGCTGCTCGATGTCTATGGGTTTGGTCAGATAATCCAGGACACGGAGACGGATCGCGCTTTTCGCGTAGTCAAAACGTTCATGTCCCGTCAGCATGATGATGACGGGAGAGAGATTCTGGGCGTAGACCCATTCAATGAGTTCGATGCCGTTTTGCTGAGGGAGCTCGATGTCCGTAAGGATGATGTCGATGTCCGGATTTTTTTCAATGATATTCCGCGCCTGCCTGGCGTTATAAGCTGCCAGGCGGGTCTCTATGCCGACGCGGTCCCACGGGGTATTCTTCAATACCTCTTCAACTACATAGTATTCATCATCTATGACCAGTATTTTCATTCTTTTCTCCTTTATGTTACAGGGAGGATATATATTATTTGATCCTGGAGGACAGCCCCCCGGGATCTTTTTTATTTCATTGCCGTAAGATCCGGTCATTGCCCGTAAGGAACGTCCGGCGCGCAGGCTCAGTGACGTCAAAAGCTGAAAAATCAGGACTCCTGATACGGGATGTACGGAATGATGATCTCAATGACCGCGCCTCCGTTCTCATCATTGGAGAAGTTAATGGCGCTTTGTTTATCCTGATAGGCCAGATGCAGGCGCCTGACGATGTTGTACAGGCCGATGTTCTGGCCTTCCTTTATGGTCTCGGGCGCGTTTTTATCCAGCTGGTTCAGCTGCTCCAG
>CADCQD010000277.1 GCA_902803485.1 uncultured Eubacteriales bacterium
TGAAATGACAGAGATGCTCGACGGCTATGACTACGAGCAGCTGTACGAGTTCGACTGCGCGAACTATCAGAAGGAAGTCGACGCGAAGGAAGCTGCAAAGGCAGCCGCGGAATAACTCTCCGTGTCTTCGCGAAGGCAGACAATTCATGCAGTATATTACGGAGCCCGCATTTCGGTGCGGGCTCTCTTAAAAAACAGGATCGGAGGGATCTATGAAGGACTTATCTGCAGTACTTCCGGATGGAAACAGTTTCCATTTCTGGGAAAAGCCTCAGAATTACACACAGACCATTTATGTAGACCAGAACAGCGAGAGCGAGATCCAGGACGGCAGTCCGCTCCATCCCTATAAGACCATCAGCCAGGCTGCGGAGCTGGCAGTCCCGGGCACCCATGTGGTGATCCGCTCGGGAAATTACCGCGAGACCGTGTCTCCGAAATACGGCGGCAGCAGCCCGGATGCCATGATCACTTATGAAGCGGAGAAGAACAGCGAAGTGATCATTTCCGCGTCAGAAGAAGTAACCGGTTTTTCGAGAAGCACTGACTGGCGGCTGAAGGGCTACGGCGATGAGAGGGATATTTCCTCCATCCGGGTCTATGAATATGATCTGGATCCGGACATGTTCCGCGGCTACAATCCGTTCAATGCCATTAATCTCCTGCATGACCGGCTGTTCATTGAATACGATAAAACGGATATGACAACTTACCTGAACCGGAGAGGCTGCATCTTTGTGGACGGCAGACCCCTGGAACAGGTTGCATTATATAATCAGATGTCTCAGAAGGACGGGACGTACTGGGTGGAAGCGAACGGGCAGAAAGTCCATTTCCGCCTCCCCGGCGACGAGGATCCCGCGGATCATAAGATCGAAGTCACAGTCCGTGAACAGTGCTTCGCGCCTAAGACGCCGTTCCTGAACTATATTAAAGTAAAGGGTATTACGATGCGCCATGCGGCCACCGGCGCGCCGGTCCCGCAGAGAGGCGCCATCTCCGCGTACCGCGGCCATCACTGGGTCATTGAAAACTGCACCGTGGACTGGTCCAACTGCGTGGGCATCGACGTGGGTAATGAGTGCTGGCATCACGAACCCGGTGAAAACCAGATGATCGGCTACAGCGTGATCCGCGGCTGCGTGATCCGGGACTGCGGCGTGTGCGGCATTGCCGGACTTTTCGCGGAGGAGATGCTCATTGAGGATAACCTGATCGAAGGCACCGGCTGGCAGAAGATGGAGCTTTCCTGGGAAGCCGGCGGGATCAAGCTGCATAACAGCGTCAATGGCCTGACCCGGAGAAATATCTTCAAAAACACCTTCCGTGCGGACCATATCTGGTATGACTGCGGCAATGAGAACAACCGCATCACCGGAAATCTGTTCCTGAACGGTATCGAGCAGCGGGAAGCGATCTTTATTGAATGCACAAGAGAAGGGATCAACCTGATCGATAATAATATTTTCTGGAACATCGAGGGCCGGTTTGATCCCGCGAAGATCCCGGTGGAGCCGGGCTCCAGCGGATGGTACAAGACCCGGGAACACGACGTGGTCAACGGCTACGCGGTATACGGCGAAGGCACGGACCGCCTGCACATTTCCCACAACCTGATCGCGCACGCGAGATACGGCGGTTACTACGCGAAACCGGTGGGCTTCCGTGTTTCCAGGATGGACCGCGGCGGCACCTCCAGAAAGGCGCTGCTTACCAATAACATTTTCTATGACTGCGGCGAGTCCGCCATCACTTTCCCCACGGAGGACAACCGTTCCGACGGCAACCTCTTCCTTGGACTCAGCGGCGGCTTCCTCCGCGTCATGTATCCGGAACCGGAGGTCTGCCTGGATCTGAAGACCTGGCAGGAGTTTTACGGTTTCGATAAGAACAGCCAGAACGGGTGGTTTGATCTGGAGCTGGACGAGGAGAAGCTGGAACTTAAGGTGGTTACCGCGAAGAAACCAGTGCAGGGACTCAGAAGATCCGCAGCCCGGGCAAATTACATCCATGATCCCAGGGATCTGAAAAAGGTCGTTAAGGATGAGAACTGCGTTTCTGATTTCTATGAAGAGGAAAAGACGGCGGTAGAAGTGCTGCCCGGTCCCTTCAATGAACTGGAGTACGGACGCACATACCGGATCGACCCAAGAAAGCGCTGACAGAAAGAGTTACAGCAAGTGAAAACGGCGCTCCCCGAAAAAGGGAGCGCCGGATCAAAGAGACACTAAAAAGGCAGGAGCCGCCGGTTCTGTTACTTTTTCAGTTTCAGCCGAAGCGCATTGACGGACATACCCGGCGCCTGATAGACGAAATCCCGGGAAGCGCCGGTAAAAGTGACCCGTTCATCAGAAACATGTTCCGGATCGTCCAGCGTATTCTCCGCGTCTGCCTTTCCATAGAACCGGTCAACGGTAAAGCTGCTTTCCACATCCGCGTCCAGGACGATGGCAACGTCATCCGGATCATCACTGAAATTGACGATCTTCACAATGATCTCATCATCCGATGCGGTCACGACACTGCTCATGGAAGGATAATTCGGAAGAGTCACCCGGACCAGTTCATTTCCGTCCGCGAAGAACACCGCTTCACTGGCCGTATAAATGCAGGACAGGCGATGGAATTCGCCGTCTGCCTGGTCAAAGGGGACCTCTGCCAGTGTCTTCGGGCGCAGGAGGCCGCGTTCCACAAAAGCTTTTCCATCCCGGATCACCAGCCGAAGCGGTTCCAGGTTGAACATCTTCCAGGGATCCGTGGGAACCGGCTGCATGCGGTCATAGAAGGAAAGCGGCTTGGGAGCCAGCAGTATGCCGATCCCCTGCGCTGCGTCTTTCTTAATCAGAACGTCCGCTTCAAAGCAGCCCTCCCGAAGATCGATATCGGAAGGCGCGGACGCAAGCGCGGTGATCATATCCACATTCCGGTAGAACGGAGGTTCCGCTTCCAGCTCTTCCGGATCCGAACGAAGAATAACGCTGTCCGGATGCTGTTCATGTTTTCCGTGGACGTTCCGCACCGGGTACGCGTTCAGGCCGTTCAGTACGGCGTTTTTAAAAACAGTACCGTCTGTGCCGGCGACAAAGGGGAATCCGTGAAGCTCGCGGTAGATGATCTCAGATGAATCCGCAGATTCCAGCACCTTCTGACCGCGGTTATTTCCGAAGACCCGGAAGGCATAATAGGACGGAATGGCGCAGCTTCTGTAATTATCATACATGATCAGATTCGGGAACCAGGAGTGATAATGCTCATGAGACAGGAGCGGCGCGTAGGAACACAGACGGATCTTGTCCTGATTCCGCTCAAAGCCGGTCATGAACATGGCTTCCGCCACGGCGCCCCGGACCTGGCCTTCATAGGTCTGGTTCACGGAGAACTCGCCCACAAAGACGTCCGGCTTTGACCGGTCATAGTCGTCATAGATGCCCACATTCTCCGCGTAGAATTCCGGCATGTTGTAATAATGATCATCCACGATATCCGGGGCAAGTTCCTCGTCCTTGGTATTCGCGAGGATCAGGATCTCAGGATACTGTTTTTGTATACGTTCCCGGATATAGAGGTATCGCCGGATATACTCCGGTCCGTGATTCTCATTTCCGATCTCCAGATATTTCAGGCGGAAGGGTTCAGGATGGCCCATTTCCGCGCGCAGGGCGCCCCATTTGGTGGCGCTGCTGCCAAGCGCGTATTCCAGCGCGTCCAGCGTGTCCTGAAGAATATCGTCCGTCTCTTCCTCATTGAAATAATACGGATTCCTGCCCTGGCAGGTCATGCCGCAGTTGCAGACGTACATCGGTTCAGCACCCAGATCTTCGCAGAGCTGAAGATATTCGTGAAAACCCAGGCCGTTGGTGGTGCGGTAATGCCATAACAGCCAGAAACTGGGGCGTTCCCAGACAGGGCCGATGGTCTTTCTGAAAAACATGGCGGTTTCCATGGTGAAGCCTTCCACGATACATCCGCCGGGGAAGCGCATAAAGCCCGGATGCAGCGCCTTAAGCTTTTCCACCAGATCCTTCCGGAGGCCGTGGCCGTTGTAGGTATCCGCGGGCATCAGGGAAGAGAAACCGAAACGGATCCTGCCGCCTTCCGGCGCCCGGAGGATAAAGGCTCCGTTCCCGGTGGTACCGGAGGAACGCAGTACCGCGTCGTATCTGGTCCAGTCTGTTCCCGAGATCGTCAGGGAAGCCTCGGAATAGACCGTATCTCCCTCTTCTACGGAGATCCGGAGCGGAACGGGAGCATCCGCTTTCGCGAAACAGTAGAAATGATATTCTTTGCCGTCTTCCTGAGGGATGCCGGCATAACCGATATTCCGAAGCTGGCCGCCTTGTTCAAAATCCGCGGAAAGCGATACTTTCCGGATATCATTCAGGGTGTCACTGCTGTCCAGTTTTACCGTGCAGTTTTCCGGATACCAGGCAGGTACCGGCGTGGGAATGATGTGATTATCCCGTACCCACTCGTTCATGCCTTCGCCGTTGTTGAATTCGTCCACCCATCCGGTAGGGGAGACAAAGGTCTTTCCGCCGTCATCCGTGGTGCACCCTTCCGGCAGAAGAGAGTCCTCAAAGGAACGGTTCCGGAGCATTTCCGGATAGATGCCGCCGTCGCCGGCGTGATTGATGTCCTCGAAGAAAATGCCGTAAAGATCCGGCGCTGTGTCAAATCTTACAGCCGAGGTCTGAATCGTGATCCTGCTCATAAAGATCCTCCTGTCAAGGGAATTAGAATATATGAAAATTATAGCATTTACGGGAGGTTTCCCGCAACCTTTACTTGGAAATTGATTGCTGTCCGGCTGTGTTTTTGACGGAATGGCAGGCAGCTGTGATATAAAAAAATGATGATGGAAAGGCTGAGGTCTTATGGTTACGTTGAAGGATGTTGCCGCCGCCTGCGGCGTCTCCCCCACTACAGTTTCAAACATTTTGAACGGGAAATCCAAAGCCAGTGAAGAAACGATCCGCCGGGTGATGGAAATGGTCAAAAAGATCGATTACCGTCCGAATTATATGGCGAAGGGCCTCAGGACACAGAGGACCCGTACGGTCGCGATCATCGCGGAGGACATCAACCAGTTTACCACGCCCTATGTGATCGGAGCCGTAATGAACGGACTGGAGCAGCAGGGGTACCGGACGATCCTGGAAAACCTGCGGATGTACGAGCGCTGGAGAGACACCTGGTATGAAAGCGAGTCCGCGCTGTCTTCCATGCTGCATCCGGCACTCAGCGCGTGCAGAGCCTATAACGTGGACGGGGTGGTCTATATTGCCGGCCATGCCCGGAAGATCTACTCCATACCGGAGGACTTTGATATCCCGGTCGTCATGACGTATGCCTATGCCGTGTCGGATCATATCCCTTCAATTGTCATCGATGATGAACAGGGCGCGTATGAAGTCATGAAGTATCTTCTGGAGAAAGGGCACCGGAAGATCGCGATCGTGACCGGGCGCGGAGACAATATCCACACACAGCTGAGGATCAAAGGCGTGATCAAGGCCATGTATGAATATGACTGTACCTATAATCCCTATCTGACCACAGAGGGCAACTGGAACCGGGTCGACGCAAGAAACGCGCTGTCTAAACTGCATATTGAAGATCAGGGCGTAACGGCGGTATTCACGATGAATGATGAAATGGCAGCCGGCGCTTATGACGTGATCGAAGACGCAGGCCTCAAAGTGGGAGAGGACATTTCGGTAATAGGCTTTGACAACGCCTCCATCGCGCAGTATTTCCGGCCGGGACTTACCACAACGACGCTGCCGCTTCTTCAGATCGGAGCGAAGGCAGCGGAATTGCTGGGCAGGATACTCGCGAATGAAGACGGCGCCCTTATGGATAATCAGACGTATTATTTCCCCTGCACTTTCGTAGAACGGGCATCCGTAAAAGATATTTCATAACGTACAGGGTGCGGACAGGGGTGTGGCCAGGGGGACGGTTCTCCTGGCTGTGAGTGCCAGGGGGACGGTTCTCCTGGCTCTGATCCGCCGCCGTGTTGCCCCGGCGTTTTCTGCGTTTCTATTCTTTGACGGATTCCATCGTGCGCCGTCAGGCGCACCGCAAAAAAACTGCCGCACTTTTTTAGTGCGGCAGCAGCTTTGTCCGCGCGCCATAGGCGCGTTCTAACGGGTATGTTTACTTATACAGTGGTCCGTAATTCATGCAGGCCCGGTAGTCCTGGCCTTCTTTGTCCATACCGAAGGAATTCCAGGCGCTGGGCCGGAAGATCTGTTCTTCCGGAACGTTGTGCATACAGACCGGAATGCGGAGCATGGAGCAGAAGGTGATGAGATCCGCGCCGATGTGCCCGTAGGAGATGGCGCCGTGATTCGCGCCCCAGTTGTTCATTACGTCATAAGCGGACTTGAAGGGGCCGCTGCCGGTGATCCTGGGAGTAAACCAGGTGCAGGGCCAGGTATAGTCCGTCCGTTTCCACAGGATATCCGTTACCTCGTCCGGAAGATGCACCGTCCAGCCCTCCGCGATCTGAAGCACGGGGCCAAGGCCCTTGACCAGGTTCAGGCGGATCATGGTGGCGGGCATTTCCGCTTCTGTCACGAAGCGGGAGGAGTAGCCGCCTCCCCGGAAATAACCCAGGTCCGCGTAGCACCAGGTGGTGGCGTCCAGCATCTTTTTCTGATCCTCTTCCGTAACCTTGTACCATTCTTTCATGACGGGCTGCCCGTTTTCATCCAGAGACCTTCCGCAGGCATCCAGGCAGGTAGCGCCGGAATTGATCAGGTGAATGAAACCGTTGGCTTCCTTCGCGTGGCCGCTCAGTTCATATCCTGCAGCCTTTCGGACGGATTCTCCGGACCAGCAGGTGCGTACGTCAGAGAACATCTGCGCGCGGTTAGTAAGAAGCTTTCCAAAGAGCATGCCAAGGCCGTTCAGCACGTCGTTTTCCGTCGCGAGAATGTAGGGCTCCCGGGCGCCGTTCCAGTCAAAGGTGGTATTCAGAAGCGCCTCGGCGAAGTCCGCATTGGGATAAAAGTCCGTCCACTGGCGCTGTCCCTGGAAGCCGGCGGCGATGGCATTGTGCCCCACCATTTCTTCTTCATTTCCTTCCGGCAGCTTCGGATTGCCATTCATCAGGTCTTTAATGATGCACATCATCTTGACCACGAATTCCCAGTCCGCGTCCTTCCGCTCCCGGCTCTTCTGAAGCGCTTCCGGATTCTTGTCAAAACCTTCTTTGCAGTACGCCTTCGTCCATGCCAGCGCTTTCCTGTATTCCTCTTCGTCGTAGATCCCTTCGGTCATCCGGCGGATGATCTCCACCTCATCCACGGATTCCACCCGCATGCCCAGATAGCTTTCGATAAAGTCCTGGTCGATGATCGAACCGCCGATCCCCATGGTGACGGAACCGATCTGCAGGTAGGATTTTCCCCGCATGGTCGCGGCGGCCACGGCTGCGCGGCCGAAGCGGAGCAGTTTTTCTTTTACGTCTTCAGGAATTTCCGTATCATCCGCTTCGCACACCTCATGGCCGTAGATGCCGAAGGCCGGAAGCCCCTTCTGGGTGTGGGTCGCGAGAACGGAAGCGAGGTAGACCGCCCCCGGCCGTTCCGTACCATTGAAGCCCCACACAGCTTTGATGGTCATCGGATCCATATCCATGGTCTCCGAGCCGTAGCACCAGCAGGGCGTGACGGTCAGGGTGATATCCACACCGGCTTTTTTGAACTTGTCAGCACAGGCGGCGGCCTCAGCCACGCGGCCGATGGTGGTGTCCGCTATGATGACCTTCACCGGTTCCCCGTTGCTGTATCTCAGGTTCTCTTCAAACAGTTTTTTCGCGCTTTCCGCCATATTCATGGTCTGTTCTTCCAGCGATCCGCGGACATTCAGCGCGCCCCGCCTGCCGTCGATGGCCGGCCGGATGCCGATGACCGGATAGCTGCCAATCAATCTGGATTCTGCCATATTACCTCCTTGTCGTGGTGAGAGCTTATTCTGAGACCATTATAGACA
>CADCQD010000278.1 GCA_902803485.1 uncultured Eubacteriales bacterium
CTGACGGCCCATGAAGCACAGATCCCCGACTGCACGAAGGGCGGAAGCAGCGCGTACTACAGCTGCGACGTCTGCGGAAAGTTCTTCTCTGACGCGGAAGGAACGGCTGAGATCGAAGAAGACAGCTGGGTGATCCCTGCCGGCGGACATCATCTGACGGCTCACGAAGCAAAGGAAGCGACCTGCGCGGAGGAAGGAAACAGGGAGTATTACAGCTGTGACGTCTGCGGAAAGTATTTCTCTGATGCGGAGGGCACCAGGGAGATGAAAGAGGGCAGCTGGGTCATTGAAAAAACGAAACATGTCCTGACAGCCCATGAAGCAGTGAAAGCCGGTTGTACCGAGGGTGGAAGCAGCGCCTACTACAGCTGCGACGTCTGCGGCAGGTTCTTCTCTGACAGAGACGGCAAGAACGAGATCGAAAAAGACAGCTGGCTCCTTCCTGCAGCAGGGCACAATATGAAAGAAACTCCCGCGAAGGAACCGACCTGTGATAAGCCGGGAAATAAAGCCTACTGGGCATGCAGCAACTGTAAAAAGTACTTTGCGGATGAGGAAGGCACTACTGAGGTACAGAAAGAGGACCAGACGATTCCCGCGAAGGGACATACGCTAAAAGAAAACGCGGAGAAAGAAGCGACCTGTACAGAAGAAGGAAACAGCGCGTACTGGACCTGCGAGGTCTGCGGAAAGAATTTCTCGGATCAGGACGGAACTGCGGAAGCGAAGAAAGACAGCTGGGTAATTCCTGCAAAGGGACATACGTTAAAAGAAACGAAGGAGCAGGAAGCGACCTGTACAGAAGAAGGAAACAGCGCGTACTGGACCTGCGAGGTCTGTGAAAAGTATTTCTCGGACCAGGACGGCAAGACAGAAATTGAAGAAGACAGCTGGATCACGGAAGCGCTGGGCCATGACTTTGTGGATGGTGAGTGCACACGCTGCGGCATGAAGGATGAGTCTGAATCGGTTCCGGAATCTTCCGAAGATGAAGGATCCGAAGATCCGACAGAGCCGCCTGCAACGGATCCGGCAAAGCCGACAGAGCCGCCCGCAACTGATCCGGCAAAGCCGACGGAGACACAGCCGACGCAGCCGCCGGTAACACAGCCTGAAGATCCGTCAAAACCGACAGAGACCCAGCCGGTGCCGACCATTTCACCTATTCCGTCAAAACCGGATGAGACGCCGGCAGAAGACGATACGAAGTATCTGGTCAGTCTGACAGATGACGGGCATGGCTCTGCAACTGCAGATCCGCAGCTTGCGCAGGCGGGAACCACAGTCACACTGTACGCGGAACCGGATGAGGGCTATTTCTTCAAGGAATGGCAGGTGATCTCAGGAGGAGTAAAGATCTCCGAAAACCAGTTCATCATGGGAAACGACAATGTGGATATCAAGGCCTTCTTTAAAAAGATCCCGTCGAAAGCACCCGGGATCATTGAAGGTGAAGGCAGTGAATGGCAGGCCGGAAGCAAACAGCTGCTGAAGATCGTATGCGATGGTGATTTCTTCAGCTTTACGGATCTGAAAGTTGACGGCGCCGTGATCGCCAAGAAGAACTATCTGGTGCATGCGGGTTCTGTGATCGCGGAACTGGAGCCGGAGTATCTGGAGACCCTGGACGCGGGAGAACATAAAGTGACCTTCCTGTTTGGTGATCTGGAATCTGATACAGCCACCTTCCGGATCACGGCAAAGAAGAGCACCGGACCTTCTTCTACAGTAAAAGTGATCCTCTGGATCGTGGTCATTGCGGCAGCCCTTGCCCTGATCTCTTCGATCCTGATCCTGATCATGGGCAGAAAGAAGGATAAGGAACAGAAACAGATGAGATAAGTCCGGGATTTCCGAACTTGAGGCAACACAGGAATATCATCAGATCTTACAGCCCTGTCCGGGAAGCCGGGCAGGGCTTTTTTCAGGGATAAGGCTGTGTCTTCCGAACATGATCCGGGGCCGGGATCCTGTCCGGAATGGCGTCCAATTGGTGAATTTCTGAAAAAAATCAAAAAAGTGCTTGATTAATATCGGAAACACTGATACAATAAGTTTCGCAGAAAGCGATAAATATTAAATCAAGTAATCAAATATACAAACAATACATATCAGATAATACAGATTCATTTACAAAATGTTTGTGATTTTGTATTTATTCTAATCATTTCTGCCATACGGCATAAATATCTCATAATATCAACGTTTATTTCATAATTATAATTCTGTTAGAATTCAATAATAACTGTTTAATACCATTTAACTTGAAATATTATTGAAAAGGAATGAAAATCTATGTTTTCGTCTAAAATGATAAAAGAAACGGAAGACAGAGACGGTCTGTTTTCTGATGTTGTCAGTATGCTGCTCCACCGTTCTTTTCTTCTCTTTTTGTCAGGTCTTCTGGGCGGAGCGGCGGCCTTTGCTTTCACCTTTTTCTTCGTCAGACCCGCGTACCAGTCCAGAGTCAGCTTCTATATCTACAATAATTCCGATAAAAATACCAATACGGATGTGATCACAAGCAGCGATCTTATGGCAGCTGAAAAACTGACGGCAACTTACGCGAACATTCTCGGCAGCAATTCCGTATTGGACGCGGTGATCCGGGATATGGGCGGGCCGGAGGGACTCAACCGGGCGGTACTTGGCAGTATGATCCAGCCTTCGGTAGTCGCGAATACGCAGATCCTGGCGGTTACGGTAACCACACCGGATCCGGAATTCTCATGGCGGATCGCCTCGGCATTTGCGGAGGTCGCGCCTGAAGAAATTTCCAGGATCACAAAGGCCGGAAGCGTAGAGATCGTGGACCGTCCGGAGATCTCAGGGAATAAGTCTTCTCCGGACATGCTGCGGGATACCTGCATCGGCGCGCTTTCAGGAATGCTGATCGCTGCCGCGGTCCTGATCCTCAGAATGCTGTCGGATACGACCATCTATCTGCCTGACGACGTTATGAAGATGACAGGGGCTGTCGTACTGGGCCAGATCCCCGAAATCATTGAGGATAAAAACAGTATTCCCTGGGAAAAGGTTACGGGAGGTGTGATCCGGTATGCCGGAAGCGAAGAATAGCCACATCAAAACACGGAATGAAAGAGCGAACAGTAAAAGGATCCTGACGCGGAATTCTCCATTCGCGGTACGCGAGAGTTTTGTAAAGCTGCGGACCAGCCTGATGTTCTGTATGACTGCGGATAAGGAACGGCCATGCAGGGTCTACGGCATCACCAGCGCAAAGCCATCCGAAGGAAAGAGCCTGATCGCGGCAAATATCGCAGTCAGCTTTGCGATGCTCCAGAAGAAAACGCTTCTGATCGATGGTGATCTGAGAAAACCTACTGTGCGCCGCCTCTGGGACATCCGGCAAAAGACCGGCCTGTGTGATTTCCTGGTAGGCGCCGCGCCGCTTCATCTGACTACCCTGAAAGACATCCCATTGACGATCATCCCGTCCGGATCGATTCCTCCGAACCCTTCAGAACTCCTGTCTTCCGCGAATATGCGGCAGTTTATTGATTCCTGTACTGAATGCTATGACTACATCATCATTGATACGCCGCCGGTGGGAACCGTAGCGGATGCCCAGATCGTCTCGTCGTTTGTGGACGGATATATTCTGGTCGCGCGCTCCGGAGATACCAGCCGGGTGGAACTCAGCGAGGCAATAGATGCCCTTCGGTCCGTAGGCGGCAATGTTTGCGGCGTCGTTCTGAATGCCGTCAGCAGAAAATCCATGAAATACAATGACCACGGCCGGTATGACATAAGGTATGGATACAAGTATCAATACGGGGAGAAGAACGGATATGACGGCGGACAGATATAAAAGGAATCCCGTGGAAGGGAAAATGGTCCGGTTTGTGGAAAACGAGCTGGAGGAAATGAACGGAGACGGTGTCCGCGGCCATCTGGAGATCACAGGAGAAAGTCTGTACCATGTGTCGATATATGAAAAGTATATCAAGCGGTGCCTGGATATCTGTTTTTCTTTGAGCAGCCTTTTGCTCCTTGCGCCCTTGTTCCTGGTGCTGTCCCTCGCGGTCTGTCTGGATGATCCCGGACCTGTGTTTTTTATCCTGTTTCGGACCGGTCTTTACAAGAAATATTTTAAGCTGCATAAATTCAGAACGATGAAGGCCGGCGCCCCTCATGAGACTCCGACCCATATGCTTCGGGACCCGGAAGCGTATATTACCCGGGTCGGACGTTTCCTGAGGAGAACTTCCATGGATGAGCTGCCGCAGCTTCTGGATATCCTGTCAGGCCATATGAGCCTGATCGGGCCCCGGCCGGCCTTATGGAATCAGGATGTACTGACAGCGGAAAGGGACCGGTACGGCGCCAATGACGTGCGGCCGGGGCTTACCGGATGGGCGCAGATACATGGCAGGGATACGATCACCCTGGCTAAGAAAGCCTGCCTGGACGGCGCTTATGCAGCGGTCCTTGGCTGCGGCGGATGGACAGCGTTTGCCTTTGACTGCAAATGCTTTTTACGAACGGTGCGCTGTATTTTTAAGGCTGACGGCCTGCTGGAGGGCGGTACCGGAAGCTTAAGTGAGGAACGGCTATGATGGGCAGAAAACTGGTGCTGACCGGTGTTACCTGTAATCCTGGACGTGTCCTGATCGAATATTTAGCCATGCACCGGGCGGAAATACAGGAGCAGTATCCCGGCGGTATCCATGTGATCCTCAGGAAAACCTCGGACACGGCGCATCTGGACGCGCATCTCCCGGATGCCGTGAAAATCATCTGCGATCTGACAGATACGGATGGCCTTACAGGGGCCTTCCGCGGTATGGATACTGTTTTTCATATCGCGGGAATTCACTGGTCCCGGGAAGTGGCGGCAGCAGCTGCGCGCTGCGGCGTCCGCAGGCTGATCGCAGTACATACCTGCGGGATCTATTCCAGATACCGGTCCATCGGAGAATCCTACAGAGAAACAGATCGGATAGTATACAATACCTGCCGCGGGAATGGCATCCTCCTGACAGTTCTCCGGCCGGCAATGATCTATGGCTGCGGTCGTGACCGCAACCTGATCCTGATGATCCGCATAGCGGACAGGCTGCCCTTGATTCCTGCCGTTCAAGGGGGCCGATACTGCCTGCAGCCGGTCCACTATGCGGATCTTGGCAAAGCGTTCTATGACGTACTGACGCAGGAGGAACAAACGGCAGGCCGCGACTTTATCCTGTCCGGCGACCGTCCGGTGCAGCTTCGGGAGATTTTTTCCATGATTTGTACTGCTCTGGGGAAAAAGCCGAGGTTTATCTATTGCCCCTTTTGGGTGGCATACAGTGGAGCCTGGCTCTGGTATCTTTTATCTATGAAAAAACAAGATTACCGGGAAAAAGTACAGCGCCTGTGCGAACCCCGGGCATACGGATATGAAGCGGCATCAGAAACTTTCGGATTTCAGCCGAGACAGATCGAATTTGGAATCACGGATGAAGTCAAGGAATACGTATGGAGAAAAGAGAAAAAGGGAAACCGTTTCCCGGAGCATGAACGATGAAACTATTGCTGATCAGTCAATACTATGCCCCGGAGCCCTTCTGTATCCATGAGATCTGCGAGGCTCTGGCGGCAAGAGGGCATCAGATAACCGTGCTGACGGGGATCCCCAACTATCCCATGGGCCGCGTATACCCGGGATACCGGCTCAGAAAGCACCGAAAAGAAGAGATCCGGGGAGTACAGCTGATGCGGGTATGGACAGTTCCGCGAAAGTCCGGGAAGTTCTTTCGCATGCTGAACTATTTCTCGTATCCCTTCAGCGCCGGAATCAGAGCACTGGGTCTGGACAGCAGTTATGATGCCGTAATGGTGTACCAGCTGTCTCCGGTCATCATGGCATGGCCGGGTATCCTGTACAGTCGTAAAAACAGAACGCCGTTACTTCTTTACTGTCTGGACCTGTGGCCTGCAAGCCTCGTGGCAGCGGACATCCGGCAGGACTCTCTGATATACAGAGCATTTCATAAGATGTCACGGAACATTTACAAAAAAGCTGACAGGATCCTGGTCGGAAGCCCCGGGTTTACGGGATATCTCCGGGATGAGTTTCGTATTGCGGAACAGCGGATATCCGTGCTCCCTCAGCATGCAGAGGATATGCGTGATCTTGCGGGAGACGCGGAAGATCCCGGAAAAAAACAGGCATCTGAACGAGACGGGACATTTCAGATCGTTTTTGCTGGGAATCTTGGAAAAGCACAGAACCTGGACATTGTGCTGGACGCCGCGAAACTTCTTCCGGATGTGGTCTTCCATATCATCGGCGATGGAAGTGAGCTTCAGCATCTGAAGGCGGAGGCTGGTAAAAACATCAGATTTTACGGCCGGCTGCCGGAAAAAGATCTGCCGGTTTATTTCGCAAAAGCGGATGCTCTTCTGGTTACACTGCAGGCGGACCCGGCATTGTCCCTGACACTGCCTGTCAAAGTTCAGACGTATATGTCCGCAGGAAAACCCATCCTTGGCGCCGCTAATGGAGAGATCAGCCGTGTGATCCGCGAAGCACAGTGCGGATTCTGCGGAAACGCGGAAGACGCGGCAGAACTCGCAGAAAACATCCGGAAGCTGATGGAGAACGAACACCGGGCAGAAATGGGCAGAAACGCAAGGCAGTATTATGAAACGCACTACAGTAAGAAACAGTTCCTGGACGTGCTGGAACAGGAACTGGAAGAAATCGCCGGGATCCATAGATCACATACCGGACAATGAACAACAGGGAGAGAAGGCGAAG
>CADCQD010000279.1 GCA_902803485.1 uncultured Eubacteriales bacterium
ACTACAACGATCAGAAGTTTTGTCCGGTCCAGCATCTTACCCACAGTCATGCGGAGCACGAAAAGCATGATTGCATTCACTGTAAAGAAGTAGGAAATGCCATCGATGCTTTTGGTCTCTCCCAGAACGACCAGGAAGCCGTGAACGATACTGTTGCCCATGGAGAACAGGCCGCCCATCAGCGCGTAGAAAATACATTCCACGGCGATCAGACTGCCGATGATCTCCTTTGCCCGGTTCTCACCCTCTTTATGCGGGAACAGCTCCCGGAGATTCAGGCTCTTCTTTTCCGTCTCTTTATACTTGAAAATGAGGAAGAAAGCCGCAGCGGCCGCGACGGTGAAGACCGCGTCGCCGATAAACAGCAGATTAAAACCGATCAGGTTTTTGAGAGCCAGGCCCAGCGGCGGCCCGATGATCTGCGATGCCACCTGGCCCACGCCGTAATATCCCAGGCCTTCACCGGTCCTGGATTTCGGAATATATTCCACTGCCAGCGCGATATTCACGGTACCGTTGACGCCGAAGGCGATGCCGTGGAAGATCCGGATAAAGAACAGCATCCCCACAGAATGGCAGAAATTATACAGGATCAGCGCCAGTCCCATCATTGCCGTTGTCACGGCCAGCAGGATCTTTTTATTCAGCCGGTCCGCAAAGAATCCGCTGAAGGGCCGGATCACCATGGCGGCAATGGAAAAAGCGCCCACAGCGGAACCCGCGGCCGCAAGCTCCGCGCCGAAGGACAGCGCATAGGAGGTCACCAGAGTCTGGATCAGGAAATAGCTGAGGGACGCGAAAAAGCTGATCAGAATAATGATGATGAACGGCAGCGTCCAGAGTTTTTCATTCGCGCCGTTTGTTTTTTCAGATGTACCCATAATTCAACCTCAGAAATCCGTTTTTCTCTTCAGCGGAAGAAGCTTGTCCAGCGCGATCCGGATATAATCCTCCCAGAGATTGAAGTCATGCTGGTAACCGTCGGCAACGATATACTCCGGGTCATACCCCAGCTCTGTCAGAAGTTCAACATCCCGCTCTACGCGGGCGCGGATGAATTCGTCGCTTCCGCAGACCACAAAGAACTTCGTGAGATCTGCGCCGCTCTCCTGATACTCTTTCGCGATCTTGTAAAGATCATGCCTCGAACCAGGAAGTTTCTCCGGATCTCCGAAGGTACCATTGTAAATGGGCAGGAAATTTTTAAAATGATCGCCCCTGAGCTCATCCTGAAGAGTCTTCGTATCCAGTGTCAGGCCGATGCCTCCGGACATGTCCACGCAGCAGGAAAACTTGTCCTGATGCATCAGGGCGGTCGCCAGGGCGACGTTTCCTCCCATGGCGTAGCCCATGATAAAATTATCTTCCCGTTTCGGCGAGGAAGCAAACAGGGCCTGGATCACAGCCGGAAGCTCTTCTCCAAGGAAATCCTGATACCGGATGCCGAATTCCGTATTCGCGCCAAAGCTGTTGGTCACATTCGGCGTTACCAGCATCACATTATTGTCCTGGGCATAGCGCTCCGCGTTGGTATAACGGTAGGTCAGGGTATCGTCGTCTCCGCCGCCATGGATCAGATATACCGTCTGGAATTTCATGCCCGGATAATATACCGGTTTCCGGGCTTCCGGACGCGATTCATCATGGATGCCCTTCCTGTCTTTCTGGATATCGTAATAGCTGTAATTATCCGTGGGATAAACGATGGAAATATCCACATAATGTCCCAGCATCTGGCTCCGGTAATTAAAACGCATCATACTCATAATTCAGCACCCCTTTCTTCATCTGCCCCCGGCCTTCAGCCGCAGACATCCTTTCTTTCAGCTGTTTTCTTCCAGGAAATCAAAGATCTCCTGAAGCACTTCCTTATAACAATCCTCATGATGTCCGCCCGCTACCGGCAGGAAGCGGATATCCAGTCCCTCCTCTTTTGTTTTCCGGTACGCGTTCCGGATATAGTCAAAGCCGTGGTAATCCTCTGTGCCCGCGATCAGAAGCAGCGGTACGCCCTTCAGCTTTTCATAAGGGAATCCCCTCATATCCGGAGCCGCGCCGGCAGGCACTGCGGCCCGGAAGATCCCGGGATGCGCGGCCGGTAAGTGGAACGCTCCCATGCCTCCCATGGAATTACCGAAAAGATAACGGCGGTCCATATCGATATGGTATGTGCCGCATACGAGATCGATGACCCGGATCGCGGAATCCTCTGCCATCTTTCTGAGAGCGATGCTCTCTTCACTCAGATGCAGCGGGTTTTCCTTACAGGAAAAATCCAGTTCGGGAATATCCGCGCCTTCCGGCATCAGAAGGCATCCGTAGGTGGAATCCCCCAATGCCGCGTCAATGGAAAGGCAGATATAACCCAGTTTCTCCGCGTACAGCTGCAGCCTGTTTCCGGTATTATCAAAGGCTTCATCCGTGGTGCTTCCCCCGCCGTGCAGAATGCACAGAAGCTTCATGGCCTGTGAGCCGTCGTACCATGTGGGTATATACAGGCGGTAAGGAAGGAGCCTCTTCAGGGGCTCATACCAGAAGACCCGGTACAGATCGCCCCAGTCCTTGTTTCTTCCGTACAGATCCCACCAGAGATTCTCAAAACGCCCTGCGGAAACACCGTCCCGGGAGAAAATGTACCTGTTCTGTGAAATGGTGCACTTCAGCTTCAGATGTTCCGAAAGATACGGCACCACAGGCACATAGACCCGGCCTCCGTCCGTAAATCCTCCGCTCTCAGGTTCCGGAAGCGTACTGCCCGGGGAATACACGCGCCTCAGGTCCTCCAGGCCCATATATAAAACTCCGTCCCGCGTTACGGGGGGCGCCATCAGATCATAACGGTATTTATCCAGCAGCGCGTACGGCAGATCCGGATAGATCAGAAACGATTGATAGTTATAATTAAATACCAGTTTCCTGTTGATTTCCATCATAGTTCACTCCGTAATTCCGATCCTGTCAATGGATCACTGGCAGCTTCACAAAGGAAGGATGCTCCGCGTCATGCAGGATATGAAGCAGCGCGGTCCTTACCGTCTTTCCTCTTCCCAGGGGCTCCTTCGTTCCCAGGTTCGCGTCCGCGTACGGGAAGGAAGATCCCGCGATATCGATCCTGAGCCGGTGTCCCGCGGGAAGCAGATAGGAAATGTCGCCCATGGGGATCCGGTACTGCCCGGCAGTTCCTTCCGGCACATATTCCGCTTCCAGCATGGACTTCAGGAAACGCAGCCTGAGCTCCCCTGACGTGATCCTGACGGCTTCGCCCTCCGGTCCCACGTCGGAAAGGCGCACATAAAGATCGCCGTCCTCCGCGTCGCAGGAGAACCATACCTCTGCTTCCACAGGCCCCGTCAGCTCCATCTCATCCGCTGCAGGATCTGAAGTATAGACCAGTACGTCCTCCCGTTCCTGAATACTGCTGAAATCTCCGTTCATTTTAAAGATCCCGGGCAGTTCCGAAGGAACCGGATTCAGAGGATCATGAAGGATCGTATCCTCTTCCGCCGTCCCCTGATATACCGCTGACAATGGGCTGTCCGCAGGTGCAGGCATTCCGCTGCCGGAGACTGATCCGACTGCAGGCGCCAGTTTTCCGCTGCCGGAGGATGACCGTGCGGAATCACTGCAGGTGAAATACCAGTTCTGGTAATCCACACCGGGCACCGGCCAGGATGGTGCCGTCTTCCAGCCCTTTCTGTTCAGCGTGCAGTATACCACCGGCGCGTCATCTTTCATTGCTTTTGTGTCATTCTTCAGCCACCGGTCAAAGAACCGGAGCATCATTCCCATGAGCCCCATTTCCGCCCCGGCAGTTTCTTTTCCGTAATCGATCGTTCCGACCACGTTCGACATGGATTCGCCGTGAGCCCAGGGCCCGATCACGAGCCGCAGCTTTTCCGGATCCGGATCAGAAGCCTGGGATTCCTGGAACAGCCGGTAGTTCTCCATTTCCTGATTCCGTACATGATCATTCCATCCGGTAGCGAGGAATACGGGATAAGGCATATCCTTCGGTTCCAGCGGATATCCGATCCGCCTCCAGTAGGCTCTGTCATTGGTCCCGTCCACGGATTCCATATATTCGTCAAAGAAATGAAATCCCTCAATATTCAGCGCCGGCATTTCCGTCCACGGATGGATCTTTATCACCTGGTCCATGTGCGTCGGACGGTTTTTCTCTATCTCATTCCAGATCCGTTTCTTTTCCTCTTCCGGAACCGGAAGGCGCCGGACCTGATCCTCAGCGGCATTGTACAGCCAGGTCAGGTGATACGGCGCGTAAGAACCGTTACCATTCACAAAAGGAGGACGCGTGGAGGAGCATTCAAACGGGCAGATGCACTTTAAGTGCGGCGGCTGTTTCACGGCTGCCGCAAGCTGCACATAGCCGAAAAATGACAAGCCGAAGGTGCCGATGTTGCCGTCGCAGAAAGGCTGGGCAGCGATCCATTCGATGGTATCATAGCCATCCTCCGGATCATTCAGTCCGGAAGGGTCCGGTTCGCCGTCGGAATGATAAAATCCCCGGCAGTCCTGAATGATCACGTTGTATCCCTGCTCCGCGTAATAATACGGATCATAGATCCCTGCGCCTTCACCGTCAAAGCGGTCCTTTCCATAGGGCAGCCGGAGCAGAATGGCCGGAAGCGGCTCTTCGCCTTCCGGGCGGTACAGATCCGCTCTCAGGATCACCTTATCCCTCATGGGGATCTCGATATTCTCATATTTTTTAATATTCATCTGTTTTACCACTTCATCTCCTCCGCCTGGTCCGTCAGGATCTTTACGGCTTCCGGAAGGATCCACCGCTCTTTTACCATCCGTTCAGCACAGGCGCGGACCTTTTCCACATATTCCCGGTGATCCCGGTACATCCGGTCCCGGACCTCCTCAGGATACAGTTCGCAGGCCGCGTGATCCGTCCAGCGCCCCAGCGGGACCTCCACATAAGGATGGCGTATCCCTCCCACATGATTTCCGGTCTCATCTAAAACGAATTCCACTTTCGGATACATACCGGTAAACTGAAGTTCGCTTTCTTCTCTGGGCGGCAGGATGCCTTCTGTGATCCAGAGCTTCAGGTTATGATACGCCGCGGAATAGATCAGCCAGTTCATCTGGTTCCAGTAAGCGAAGGTCTTTCCCTTCTCTCTTCGTTCGCCGATCCCTCTTCTTTCATAATCCTCCGGACAGGCAAAGCAGGAAACGTCCTGGCGGAAAGCCGCGGTAACGCTGAGTCCCGGGATCTCGTACCAGCGGGATTCATGCCCCTTTTCGTCCCCGTCCGGGCATCTCCAGAGGCACGCCCAGAAGGGATGCGGCGGTACGTCCCGCATGTCTCCCGCGGTTTCCACCCGGATCACCGGCACATTGCAGGTGCGGGAACAGCGGGGATCCGTGAATCCGAACATGTCCTCATTATACGCGATCCAGCCGCCGCCTCCGGACATATACATCAGGTATCCGTCGATCACCGGCGAACCGTCCGGCAGCACCATGTGATCCTGGAAGCCGCCGATGTAGGAATTAAAATCATTGATCCCGATCATCACCGCCTTCTTCACATCATAGCCGAAAAACGGGGACCGTTCCTCCCTGCATTTCAGAAGCGCCACCATCTGGAACACCATGTCAAACACCAGGCTCCGCTCGTACGCGCTGTCATATTGAAACACAAAGGGCAGCCCGTGCTGGTTGAAGTATTCCAGCATCGGATCCCACCCCGTATCGCCCCGTTCCTCTTCCGGCAGGGGATTCGGAAGCATGCACTCTCCGTATTTCTCCGGATCCATGATCCTGAGAGACTCCAGGCAGTTGCCGTCCTTCGTGTATCCCACCCACGCGTCGCCGGATCTCAGGATCTCTTCAAAGGTCTGTCCCCATCCCGCGTTGCAGTGGTCAATGGTAAAGGACCCGTTGAAGGTTTCAAAGGCGATGATCCCGCTGAATCGCTCCGGATCCGCGGGCTTTCTGACTACGATACGGGAACAGTAGGGACAGTCCTCATTCACGATCACCGGCGGCAGATGAGTATTCGGCCAGTTGTATACATTGGCTGTTCCCCGGATCAGATACTCCTCTTCCACATAACCGTATTCGGAAAGATCTATGGGATCTTCAAACCGGGAGGCCCCATCCACGACAGGGCCTTCCTTTTCGATATCAAATTTTCTGGAAAACGCCGTCGGCCGGACGATGATCTTCTCAATGTGCTTATTCATGATCCCGCTCCTTCGCTTCCTCTTCCTTCTTCATGATCTCTTCCGCTTTTCCGCATGCCACAAAATGATCCGGCCGGATCTCTCTGAGTGCCTGGTCTTTTTTGCATTCTTCCGTGGCGTACGGACACCGGGGCGCGAAACGGCAGCCCGGCGCTGGTTCCACAGGCGAAGTGACCTCACCCTCCAGGATGATGCGCTTCATGGGCGAATGGATATCGATACTCGGAATAGCGGACAGCAGCGCCTTGGTATACGGATGCATCGGCATCCTGAACAGTTCCTTGGAGGGGCTCTTTTCCACCAGATTGCCCATATACATCACACAGATGTGGTCGGATACATGGCGGACCACGGAGAGGTCATGGGTAATAAACATAAAGGTCAGACCATACTCATCCTGAAGATCCTGGATCAAGTTCAGGATCTGCGCCTGAATGGATACGTCCAGGGAAGATACCGGCTCGTCACAGACCACAAACTTCGGATTCAAAGCCAGCGCGCGGCCGATGCCCACACGCTGCCGGCGCCCGCCGTCCAGTTCATGCGGATACGACAGGGCAAGTCTTCGGTCGATGCCTACCAGATCCATCAGCCGGTCCGCTTCCTTTTCCAGTTCCGATTTTGTATAGCGCCTTGAAAGGACCAGTGGTTCCAGGATCGTCTGCTTTACCGTAAACCGGGGATTCAGTGAGGAATAAGGATCCTGAAAGATGATCTGCGCGTTTTCGCGGAATTTCCGCAGCGCCTTCCCCT
>CADCQD010000280.1 GCA_902803485.1 uncultured Eubacteriales bacterium
CCGTCCGCGTGCGCGAAGGAATGCAGCGCGTTGTTCTTGTCCACGCCGAATTTCGTGCTGGAAATAAAGATGGTACCGGAGGTGCCCAGGGAAATGTTGCACATGCAGTCTCCCACCGTACCGGTGCCCACGGCTGCCGCCGCGTTATCGCCGGCGCCCGCCACCATCTTCACATCCTCCGGGAAGCCCAGTTCCGCGGCGATCTCCGGTTTCATCGTGCCCACTACTTCAAAGCTCTCGAAAAGCTTCGGCAGCTGCTCTTCCGTAATTCCGCAGATCTCCAGCATTTCCCGGGACCATCTGCGGTTCTTTACGTCCAGAAGCAGAAGTCCGGAAGCATCCGAATACTCTGTGCAGAACGTGCCGGTAAGCCGGTAATTCAGATAATCCTTAGGAAGCATGATCTTCCGGATCTTTTTAAAGTTCTCCGGCTCATGGTTCCGGACCCAGAGGATCTTAGGCGCCGTAAAACCGGCAAACGCGATATTCGCGGTATATTCGGAGAGCTTCTCCTTTGTGATCACGTTGTTCAGGAAATCCGTTTCTTCCTGCGTCCGTCCGTCATTCCAGAGGATGGCGGGACGGATCACCCGGTCTTCATCATCCAGGATCACGAGGCCGTGCATCTGTCCGCCGGCACCGATCCCCCGGATCTGAGATTTGTCGATGCCCTCCGTCAGCTCCTTCAGGCCGTCCAACGCAGCCTTGATCCATTCTTCAGGATCCTGCTCGGTCCAGCCGCTCTTCGGGAAGATCAGAGGATATTCTCTGGTAACGATATTCTTAATGCTTCCTTCTTCATCCATCAGAAGCAGCTTGACTGAAGACGTACCGAGGTCAATTCCGATAAAATACATAAGCCGTTTCCTCCAAAACGGGCGGTCAATCGCCTTGACCGCCCTGTAAAACTCCTGTTCCCGGATTACTTAAAGGGATTCTCCGAGGGATAAAGCATGCCGGCCGGCTGGTTGAAGCCGATCTCGCCCTGTGCTACACCGATATACTTGAATACTTCAAACAGTGCCTTTCCGTAATGGCCGAAGGCCACAGCGCCGTGATGCGGATAGCCCTTCTCGATCAGAACATGACGGTAGAACCGGCCCATTTCGGGAATAGCGAATACGCCGATGCCGCCGAAGGATCTGGTCGCTACCGGAAGGACCTCGCCCTCCGCGATATACGCGCGGAGAATGCCGTCCGCGGTGGACTGCAGGCGGTAGAAGGTGATGTCGCCGGGCACAATGTCGCCTTCCAGCGTTCCGTTGGTCACTTCCACCGGAAGAGAACGCGCCATGATCATCTGATACTTCATCTCATGGAATGAAAGCTTGCAGGTTGCGGTATTTCCGCAGTGGAAGCCCATGAAGGTATCGGAATGCTTGTAATTGAACTTGCCCTCGATGCTCTCCTTGTACATATCCTTCGGGACGCTGTTATTGATGTCCAGAAGCGTTACAACGTCATCGCTGACCTGCTGTCCGATGAACTCGGAAAGCGCGCCGTAAATATCCACTTCACAGGATACCGGAATGCCCTGTGCAGCCAGACGGCTGTTGACATAGCAGGGAACAAAGCCGAACTGTGTCTGGAACGCGGGCCAGCATTTTCCGGCGATGGTAACGTACTTTCTGTAGCCCTTATGAGCCTCTACCCAGTCCTTCAGCGTCAGCTCATACTGAGCCAGCTTCTCCAGGATCTCGGGCTTCTTGTTGCCCGCGCCGAGGTCCGCTTCCATATCCTTCACAACGTCAGCGATCCGCGGATCTCCGGCGTGCTTATTAAAGGATTCGAACAGATCCAGTTCGGAATTCTCCTCGATCTCAACGCCCAGATTGTACAGCTGCTTGATGGGAGCGTTGCAGGCAAGGAAGTTCAGCGGTCTGGGACCGAAGCTGATGATCTTCAGTTCGGAAAGCGCGATCACAGCACGCGCGATGGGAATGAAGTCATGGATCATGTCCGCGCAGTCTTCCGCGTCGCCCACCGGCTCTTCCGGAATGTACGCCCTGGTATTGCGGAGCTGAAGGTTATAGCTGGCATTCAGCATGCCGCAGTACGCGTCGCCGCGTCCCTGCACCAGGTCATTCTGAGATTCCTCCGCAGCCGCGCAGAACATCTTCGGGCCGTCGAAATGCTTCGCGAGCAGGGTCTCGGAAATTTCAGGGCCGAAGTTTCCAAGATAGACCACAAGCGCATTGCAGCCTGCTTTCTTGATGTCTTCCAGCGCCTGGACCATATGGATCTCGCTCTCCACGATGCAGACGGGGCACTCATAGATGCCTTCAGCGCCGTACTTGTCAGTATAGGCCTTCATTAATGCCTTGCGTCTGTTTACGGAAAGAGATTCCGGGAAACAGTCACGGCTGACGGCAACCACGCCGATTTTCACTTCCGGTGAATTGTTCATAAAAAACCTCCTGTTTATTACTCGTTTTCTATAGCGTCCTCATACCGGCCGCGGTACCAGAGCCCGCATACACCGATGTTAATTCTATTCTACACTGTCTGAATCGATTTTTCAAGTATCCGCTTTCAGGTTCTCAGGCTCGGCTGTGTCCGGAAGCGCGGGATCCGTGTCCTCAGGATCCGCTGCCTGCGCTCCTTGCGGATGCAGGAACCGCCAGACCTCTTCCGCTGCTTTTTTGTTAAAACCGTCGATCGCCGCCAGGTCCTCCTCTGAAGCATTTTTGAGTTCATCCATGCTGAGATAGCGCCGCATCAGCGCTTTCCTCCGCTTTTCTCCCACGCCCGGGATCTCCTCCAGCACCGAATGGATGGTATTCTTCGTATGAAGTCCCCGGTGATAGGTAATGGCGAACCGGTGAGCTTCGTCCTGGATCCGGGTGATCAGGTGGAAGCCTTCGGAATGCCGGTCGATCTCTGTTTCCATGTCATGGAACAGAAGGCCCCGGGTGTTGTGGTGGTCGTCCTTGACCATGCCGCAGACCGGGATCCCCAGCCCCAGCTCCTGAAGCACACGCTCCGCCGCGTGCACCTGTCCCTTGCCGCCGTCCATCAGGATCAGATCCGGAAGCCTGCCGAAACGTTCCGCGTCATCCCCGTCTTCCATTTCCTTAAGAGAATGCCTCAGCCTTCTGCCAAGCACTTCCTCCATGGAAGCATAATCATCCGGGCCGGTCACGGTGCGTATCCGGAATTTCCTGTAATCGTTTTTCTTCGCCTTGCCGTTTTCAAATACCACCATGGAGCCCACGGATTCAAAGCCGGAAGTGTTGGAAATATCATAGGCCTCCATCCGGTGGACGTTGCTGATCCCAAGAAGCTCCTCGATCTCATGCACCGC